>NZ_JACVTX010000014.1:0-132464 GCF_016624745.1 Erwinia sp. S43
AGGCATCAAATAAAGCAGAAGGCCATCCTCACGGATGGCCTTTTTGCGTTTACGCGTTATCAATACTCCCTTGACGAACTCCCCACGGTACAGGTATCCATTTTTTACTATCCGTGTACCTGTCTTCTGCCAGTTCCTAACAACGTTAACCACTCCGAATAAGACATTGTTACTCAACCTTTTCACCACTCAGAACAGTAAAAATCGCTAAATCCACTGCATTAGATGTCCGAATAATTTCCTCAGGTTGTGCCATAATCGGGCTGCGTCTAAAAGGCTATATGCCATATAAATCATAATGTTATAAACACATCATCATCACTACCAATAGCTTTCTTTGGCACTAAAGTTGGCGAGGAAAACTTACGAGGATTTTACATGGACTCAATTACCGAAAAGCAGCAGGGAGACACACTGACTGCACGGCAACGAATCTGGGCGATTGTCGGAGCATCGTCCGGCAACCTGGTTGAATGGTTTGATTTCTACGTTTATTCATTCTGTTCGCTCTATTTTGCTCATATTTTCTTCCCCTCGGGCAATCCAACTACCCAGCTGTTACAGACTGCCGGTATTTTTGCCGCGGGATTCCTGATGCGGCCGATCGGCGGCTGGCTGTTTGGTTACATTGGTGACAAGCACGGGCGCAAGACCTCTATGCTGATTTCCGTCTGCATGATGTGCTTTGGTTCGCTGGTTATCGCCTGTTTGCCGGGCTACGATACCATTGGCGTCTGGGCTCCTGCGCTGCTACTGCTGGCGCGTCTGTTCCAGGGGTTATCAGTGGGGGGAGAATATGGCACCAGCGCAACCTACATGAGTGAAGTTGCGGCAGAAGGGCGTAAGGGTTTTTACGCTTCTTTTCAGTATGTTACGCTGATCGGTGGTCAGCTAATGGCTCTTCTGACGGTGGTCGTGCTCCAGCAAATTCTCTCCGATCAGGAACTGCGCAGCTGGGGTTGGCGTATTCCATTTGCCCTGGGCGCGGCGCTGGCCATCGTGGCACTTTATCTGCGCCGTTCACTGAATGAAACCTCAGACAGCGCCTCACGCGAGAGTAAAGATGCCGGATCGCTGAAGGGATTATGGAAGCATCGCCGTGCGTTCATTATGGTACTGGGTTTTACCGCAGGTGGTTCACTCAGCTTTTATACCTTCACCACCTACATGCAGAAATATCTGGTCAACACGTCCGGTATGGATCATAAGACGGCCAGTGGCTTGATGACCGCCGCGCTGTTTGTATTTATGCTGCTGCAGCCTGTTATCGGCGGCTTATCGGATAAAATTGGCCGCAGGAGCTCCATGCTGATCTTTGGCGGGCTGGCTGCGGTTTGCACGGTGCCGATCCTGACGTTATTGCAAAGCGTACACGATCCGATCATCGCGTTCGTTTTAGTGATGCTGGCGCTGGTAATCACCAGTTTTTACACCTCAATTAGCGGCATCCTGAAGGCTGAGATGTTCCCGCCAGAAGTCAGGGCGCTGGGGGTAGGGCTGTCCTATGCGGTGGCCAATGCGTTGTTCGGGGGATCTGCGGAATACGTAGCTCTGTCGCTGAAGGCGGTGGGCAGTGAAACCACTTTCTTCTGGTACGTCTCCCTGATGGGCGCGGTGACTTTCCTGGTGTCACTGATGCTACATAAGCGGGGCAAGGGTCTTAAGCTGTAACTAGTGGCCGATATTCCATAACGTATAGCCGGTGGCAGCACCGGCTAAATCCCAGGTAAAATCTTTCCAGCTCCATCCGGTTCCGCCTTCCCGACTGTCGTACAGCTCTTTCGCCGCACCAAGGGAGATGGCAAACGTCAGGCCAAAACTTGCACTACGTCCTTCGCTCCAGTTTTGTCGTTCACCGTAGGCATTTCCCGCTGCCGCCAGAAAGGCGGAAGAGATAAAATGCTGAGCCTTATCACGCCCGGTCCATTCATCCTGGGCCAGATGAGTGCAGCCGCTACAGCAAAGCAAAACCAGGGGAAAACAGATGCGCATATTCGCTCCGGTTAAAAAAGCCCCGTAAAAACGAGGCTGTATAACAGGTCAGACACTACAGAATTCTGCTAATCAGTCGGTCAATGCGAATGCGCCGCAGACGACGGATCAGCTTACGGACCTTAACTGGATAATCGGCAATGCTTTCCAGATCGCGGAAGTGCTCAACCACGGTGGTATGCTGACGGATCAGGCTAAGTTCGCGATCGCGCTGTTCAGTCAGCTGCTGGAGAGGATCGTGGATCAGGACCGCATTTTCCAGATCGAGGCGCCAGGCGCGTGGATTCAGGTTATTGCCGGTGACCATAATCCATTCATCATCTACCCAGAGTCCCTTAAGGTGATAACTGTTCTCGCCGTCTTTCCATAAACGCACGGTAAGCTGCCCGACATCAATGTAATACTGCAGGCGGCTAAGGAAGCGGCGCAGGTTGATTTCGTACAGATAGGGCAGCGCACCGATAATCTTAAATGGCTGATCTTCAGGGATATAGAAATCATTCGCCGTCTTATCGCCAACGATAATCTCAACCTCTTTGCCCCGGCGCAGCAGCCAGATAATGTTTCGAACCAGAATCGCCGGCAGGTTGAAGTAGGGGGTGCAGATCGTCAGCTTGCGCTCGGCGCAGGGCATCAGATGGTAGATGGTTTTATTCAGCAGACTGCGTTTACCCAGCCCAACCAGTGGGGTGACCGCAAGCTGCTCATTGTTGGCGTTGCCGGTGAACTGATAGTCAAAACCACGCAGATCCTGGCGGAACTGGCGGGTTTCATTTTTGATTTCCGGGCTTTTAGGTCGCTGGTGACG
Organism: Erwinia sp. S43; assembly: GCF_016624745.1. NCBI lineage: Bacteria > Pseudomonadati > Pseudomonadota > Gammaproteobacteria > Enterobacterales > Erwiniaceae > Erwinia > Erwinia sp. S43. The sequence goes on from NZ_JACVTX010000014.1 coordinate 2,801, forward strand.
ATCCAGGCGGTGAACGGCTTCGGCCTGGATCAGATTTTTATCGATCCATCTGAACATCGTATCGGCCAGCTCACGGTTGGTAATGAGCTGATAGCGGTCATAGCGGTATCGGTCACGCTGATGCAGATAGACATCGTTGAAGCTGGCACCGGTATACAGCACCGTATCATCGATAATCGAACCTTTCAGGTGCAGCACGCCCAAAGCTTCGCGGGTGTTGACCGGAATGCCGTAAACCGGGATCGCAATATCTTCGTTCTGACTGGCCATTTCACAGTACCAGTCTGCATTCGTTGCGGAAGCCGCTGCGCCGATTCGGCCGCGCTGAGCGCGGTGCCAGTCGACCAGGACGCAAATATCCAGCGTGGGCCGCAGCCGTTTAGCCGCGTAAAGCGCTGAGAGAATCGCCTGGCCGCCTTCATCATTTTCCAGATAGAGAGCCACGATGCAGATACGCCGTGTCGCCGTCGCGATTTTTTCCAGCAGCGTCTGGCGAAAATCCGCAGGAGAATACAGCGTGGCGAAATCAGCAACTGACTGAGAAAGTTTAGGCAGTTGCGCAAGGTGCTGTTGGTGTTTATTGCGTTTAAAATTTGACAACATCACAGTGCGTTTCTTCTCTGTTCATTGAATGGCCTTTATCCGTAAAATCATGACCCTAACCGAGAATAATACCATTAGTTTGTGCGAAAGGCGTTAGATTTACTTTTCATTGCCGCCTTCCTGTTCGCGCAGCGGCAGCGACAGACCAACAATATCGTCTTCCAACTGCACGTCGACGACAAACCCCAGTTTGCGTGCCAGTGCCAGCATGCCCTGATTACGCGGCATCGTAATACCATTTAACTGCTGCAGGCCGTGATCGCGGGTGTAAACAATCATTTTCTCCAGCAGGCGTCGGCCAAGCCCAAGGCCTTTCAGATCGGAGCGCACCAGGACGGAAAACTCCGCGTCGATATTGTCCGCATCTGAAATTGCGCGGGTTACACCGATAATCTCATCCAGTCCATTATGCTGACGGATGGCAACAATCGCCATTTCCCGATCGTAGTCGATTTGCGTCATGTTAGCCAAATCATCATGGGTGAACTCATTGATCTCGCTGAAGTAGCGATAGTAGAGATCTTCTTTGGTTACCTGAGCGATAAACTGCTGTAGCAGAGGTTCGTCCTCTGGAAGAATGGGCCTGAAGAGGCACTCTTGTCCATTCTTCAGGACGATTGTCTCTTCCAGCGCATGCGGATAGGGACGGATGGTCAGACGGTCTTCCGCATCACCGTGAAACTCCGCCAGCTGAAGCGTTACGTCCAGCAGGGTAAACTCGTTGCCTGTGGCCAGCAGGGGGTGAATATCCAGACGAACAATCTGCGGGCAGTCGACAATCAGGTCAGACACCTGAACCAGCACCTGGCTCAGGCCAACGATATCAAGCGGATGTAGCGCACTACGTCCGCGGATCTTGCCGCTTTTAATCGCCTGAATCACCAGATAGCGCGCCAGCGTCATATTCAGCGGCGGCAGTGCCACCACTGCCTGGCGGTCACCCTGCCAGGAGATACCGCCTTCACCCAGCATAATCACCGGACCGAATAGCGGGTCCTGCTCAACCACAATTCGCAATTCCTGCGCCCCGGCACGGTTCGCCATACTTTGTACCAGCAGGCCGTGAATGCGTGCCTGCGGCGAAGTCAGCCTGACGCGATCGATAATCGCCTCGGCTGCCTGCTGCACCTCGGTCGAAGTCCGGAGATACAGCATCACCCCCTGGACTTCTGACTTATGGCGGATATCCGGCGAGCGCAGCTTCAGCGCCACCGGATAGCCAATCTGCGTGGCGATCTGTACCGCTTCACTGCTATCGCCGGCAATCCAGGTCGGAAGCGTATTCAGCCCGTAGGACTGGAGAATTGGCTGTACTTCATGCGTATCCAGCGTGGTGGCACCATTTTCCAGCGCCTGCTGGATCAACTGATGAGCATCACTGGTATTGGCGGTGAGGTTCGCGGGCAGAGCCGGGGTTTCACGCAGCTGCTTCTGGTTACGCCGGTACTCAACCATATGCATAAAGGCCGTCACCGTCCCTTCCGGTGTACGATAGGTGGGGATACCGGCATCGCTGAACAGTCTTCGGGCTTCCTGGGAAGAATGTTCGCCACACCAGTTAGTCAGCAGCGTTATCTGCCTGCCGCGCGGATGCTGTTTCACCAGCTCAATCACCCGCTGAGCCGTTAGCGTCGGTGGCGCAACGGCGCTGGGCGCATGAATGATCAGCAGGGCATCAACGTCATGGCTGTCGAGCAATAGCGACAGCGCCTGCAAATAGCGCTCCGGCGTGGCGTCATCTTTTAAATCCAGCGGGTTACCCGGTGTAATCCCTTCCGGGAGCCGCTCACCGAGTTCAGTAAGTAAAGACTCACTCAGCGTTGCCAGCTTGCCGTTGCGGTCGTACAGCTCGTCCAGCGCCAGCGCGGAGGGCGCGCCGCCGTTGCTGACAATCATCAGCCGTTCGCCGCGCAGCGGGCGCATATGGCTGAGCGTTTCCACTGCTGAAAACAGTTCGTGAGTATCCTGCACGCGCAGCAGACCGGCGCGCTGAATGGCCGCATCCCAGGCGGCATCCATTCCGCCATGGGACTTCAGCAGCTGGTTGGCGTGAGGGCTGCGGCCACTTTTGATCACCAGAATCGGTTTATTACGCGATGCGCTGCGGGCGGCAGAAACAAAGCGGCGCGCATCGCTAAGATGCTCCAGATAGAGCAAAATCGCGCTGGTTTTGCCATCGCGCGCCAGGAAGTCGAGCAGATCGTCGGCATCGATATCCAGGCTGTCGCCCAGTGCTATAAACCAGGAGAAGCCAAGCTGGCGCTGCTGCGCCCAGTCGAGAATCGTGTTTGACACTGCCGCCGACTGTGAGATAAAAGCCAGCTTGCCTTTAAGAATCGGCACCGGGGAGAAACTGGCATTCAGCCCCTGCCACGGGGCCAGCAGCCCAAGGCTGTTCGGGCCAAGCAGGCGGATTTGCCAGCGGCTGGCGCAGGCTTCCAGCTCGGCGAGCTGGCTGGCGGGCGCGGAGAGAATAATGCAGGCTTTACAGCCACGTTCGCCGAGCGCGGTCAGCAGCTCCAGATTACGCCGGGCGTGAGTGCAGATAATGGCGAGGTCCGGGGAAAGCGGCAGGCTGGCAATATCAGGCCAGGCCAGTACGCCGCAAACTGCCTGATATTTTGGCGTCACTGGCAGTACCGGTCCGCTGAACCCGCCCGCCAGCAGATTACGCATCATCAGATATCCGGCGCGTTCGGGCCGGGTGGAGGCTCCGATCACGGCGATCGATTTCGGTCGCAACAGTGCTTCTAAACCGCGTTGACTCATCTCCGCTCCCTTCGAGAAATTATCCGCTACCCTGCAGTAACGTATTTTGATTCTACTCCGGGCGGCGAGAAGATGCTGCGCTGCGTATCAGTTAATTGATCGTGGGCAGAATTTGCGATTCTTCATCAACATTCTCAACGGAAGCCTGATACAGAGGGTGGTGCGGTTTCCCGGCCAGATAACGCTGGCGGAACAGATCGAAATGGCGGAACAGCGCTTCACCGGCAGCGGTATCTCCGGCCTGTAACAGCAGTTCTGCGGCGACTTCAGCGGTACAGTGCTGGCCCTCGCCGTGCGACTCGCGTAACAGATAGTTTGAAGGGCGGGTCAGCGTTAGCGACATCACCGGCAGGTCATCGAGCCACGGGCTTTTGCGAAACATTTTCCGCGCTTCAGTCCAGGTGCCGTCCAGCATAATAAACAGCGGCGGCTTGCCGCTGAGCGGCGGAGTATTCAGCACCGGACGATCGGTATCGGCGTAAGACTGCGGAAAAACCACCATTGGCTGGAAGTCGGGATTCTGAACAGCCCGGAGCAGGTCGGGATCGGGCTCCGTGCGTGACCAGCCAAACGCCTCGGTATCCGGCAGGATATCGGCAATCAGCCGCCCGGTGTTGCTGGGTTTCATCGGCTCGCTGTCGAACATCACCAGACAAAAGCGGCTGCGGGCCTGCTGCGGTTCGAGCGTGGCGCACAGGCAGTTCTTCTGCGGCAGCAGGCAGCGCTGGCAGCGTTTGATGCGGTTACCACGGGCAAGGAACGGGCGGGTGGCGCGGGCAAGTCGTGCGGCGCGCAGACGAAGGACGGCGTTATCGGTCATCAGAGATCATCAGCAAAAAACGCTATTCTAGCGGATTCTGGCCGGGCGTGCCCGGCCTTGGTAACGCAGTAGGGTGAAGACCTAATTACTGGTCCTCAGTACATCCTTTTTTCCAACAGGATATCGGCACAGGCCTAGATGTTTTCATCAAGCCACTGGTCGAACGGCGCTTTCGGCATTGCGCCGCTGAGCATATCTGCCATCTGACCCTGCTTAAAGACCATGATGGTAGGAATGCTGCGGATGCGGAAGCGTGCGCTCAGCTGCTGTTCGGCCTCGGTATTCACTTTCAGGAAGCGTACTTTACCGCTGCGTTCTTTTGCTACGGTTTCATAAACCGGTGCGAAGTTCACGCACGGCCCGCACCACGGAGCCCAGAAATCAATGACTACCGGCAGATCGTCCTGTAGATATTTATCCAGCGTATCGGCAGTGGCATTAATCACCTGGCCATCAAACAGCGGGTCACCGCAGCGACCGCATTTCGCACCATCGGTAATACGCTCTTCAGGCACGCGATTGGTTGCCTGGCAGGATACACAAACTGTATTCATCATTTACCTCGCAGATCGGCGAAAGGGTAAGCGTTCACTTACCTCATTGATCGTTATAGTCCTGTTATTATGAGGGGCGAGAATCCTGGCAACAAAGAGATTTGTTCAATGGATATAATAGGTAATGTCTCATACGCTTCAGGATACAAAACGCGCGGCTGCACTGGCGATATTTGCCGAACGGCGGCTTTTATTGGAAGTTGATAGCTAACTGTTGCCACATCAGGTAATCTGCGCGCTTCGCGCTCAGCCCAGGTGGAGGAAAAATGAACGACGAATCGAAAGGTAAAAGCAGCAAGGTTAAAGTGATGTATGTCCGCAGTGATGATGAAGGCGGCGGCAGCAAGGGTGGATATAATCCTCGCACCGGTAAAGGCCCTCGTCAGGATGACGCGCGGCGTCCATCTCGTCATGCTGACAGTAAGCCACGCGGCGGGCGCGATCGCAGCGAAGGGCGTTCTGACTCTCCGTGGCGCACCGTTTCCCGTGCACCCAATACCACGCCAGATGCGGATAAACCGGATCATGGTGGTATCAGCGGTAAAAGCTTTATTGATCCGGAACAGCTGCGCCGTCAGCGTATGGAAGAGACTCGCGTGTATGGCGAAAATGCCTGTCAGGCGCTGTTCCAGAGCCGTCCGGAGTGCATCGTACGCGCCTGGTTTGTGCAGAGCGTAACGCCACGTTTCCGTGATGCATTAAAGTGGATGGCGGCAAATCGTAAGGCTTATCACACCGTTGATGAAGCCGAGCTGCAAAAAGCGTCCGGTACTGAACACCACGGCGGCGTGTGCTTCCTGATTAAGAAGCGCGTTGGCACGCCGGTGAGCGAGTGGCTGGCTAAAGCCGATCAAAAAGATTGTGTGCTGGCGCTGGAAGGCATCGGTAACCCGCACAATCTTGGTGGCATCATGCGTAGCTGCGCGCACTTCGGTGCAAAAGGCGTGCTGGTGGACGACGCGGCGCTGCTGGAATCCGGTGCGGCAGTGCGAACCGCCGAAGGCGGCGCTGAGCATGTGCAGGCGATCACCGATGAGAGCTTTGCCGTGGGTCTGGATGCATTCCGCCGTGCAGGCTACACCATCGTTACCACATCCAGTCATAAAGGGACTTCCCTGTCGCAGGCAGAACTGCCGGCGAAAATGGTCCTGGTTCTCGGTCAGGAGCGTGATGGTCTGTCAGACAGCACTTTCCAGCAGGGCGATCTGAGCGTATCGATCGGTGGAACGGGCAACGTGGAAAGTCTGAACGTTTCCGTAGCAACCGGTATTCTGCTTGCCGAATGGTGGCGCCAGAACAAGGCGTAATGCCATAAAAAAGGCGGATAGTCTTATCCGCCCTTGAAAATATCGCTGAAGGCGGCCGGTTCACCGGCCGCCTTTTTTAATGCGCGCCGCCGCCGCCGCCTCCGGCACCAAACGGAGGGCGGGCGAACCACACCAATATCAGCAGGATCAGGAACACCCCGGCAGATGCCCAGAAAATCTCATTGGCGGAGATAATCAATCCCTGGTTGGTGATCTGCTGCGCCAGATAAGCGGATGCCTGATCGTGGCTCATGCCTAACTGCTCCAGCTTGCTGTACATCTCCTGAGTATTGGCGCTGTAGGGCGTTACGGACTCGGTAAGATGGGCATGGTGTAGCGACTCACGGTCAGTCCACATGGTCGTGGTGATCGATGTACCAATCGAACCGGCCAGCGTACGGGTAAAGTTAGACAGGCTTGATGCCGCCGCCAGCCTCTCCGGCGGCAGGCCGGATAAGGTTATCGTGGTGAGCGGCATAAAGAAGCAGGCCACGGCAAAGCCCTGAATAAACTGCGGCCACGCCGATGCGGCAAAATCCATCCCCGGCTCGAAAGTGTACGCACGCCAGTAGAAGCATATCGCGTAAACAATAAAGCTGAAGGTCACCAGCCGTCGCATATCCAGCTTATGGGCGAAACGGCCGATAATCGGCGACAGAATCACCGGGATGATCCCAACCGGGGCCGACGCCAATCCTGCCCAGGTGGCGGTATAGCCATACACCTCCTGCAACAGCTGCGGTAGCAGAACGATAGAACCAAAGTAGAGCATATAGGCGAGGCTGATCGACAGACAGCCAATGGTGAAATTGCGCGACTTAAATAGCGACAGATCCACAATCGGATGATCGTCGGTCAGTTCCCAAACCAGTAGGACAACCAGAGCCACCACGGCGACCACCGTCAGCGTAATAATCTCCGGGGAACTAAACCAGTCCAGCTCTTTACCCCGGTCTAGCATCACCTGCAGACAGCCGACGCCGACAACCAGCAGCACCAGACCGACAGTATCAATCGGTCGGATCACCGTTGGCGTCTCGCGATTGCGCAGCGTTTGCAGCGTCAGCACCACCACCGCAACGCCAATCGGCACGTTGATAAAGAAGATCCAGCCCCAGTGGTAGTTATCGCTGATCCAGCCGCCCAGAATCGGGCCGCAGATCGGCGCGACGATCACCGTCATCGCCCACAGCGATAGTGCAATACTGCGCTTCGCCGGAGGATAGTTGCTGAGCAGCAGGCTCTGCGAGAGCGGGATAAGCGGACCGGCAACGATCCCCTGAATCACGCGGAAGAAGATCAGCATGCTCAGGCTTTCCGACATGCCGCACAGCCACGAGGCGACGGCAAATGCCACCGTTGACCACAGGAACAGTTTCACTTCGCCGATGCGCTTTGCCAGCCAGCCGGTAATCGGGATCGAAATGGCGTTTGCCACGCCAAACGAGGTGATAACCCACGTTCCCTGGGAGTTTGACGCCCCCAGGTTACCGGCAATCGTTGGAATGGCCACGTTTGCAATCGTGGAGTCCAGAACCTGCATAAACGTAGCCAGCGACAGCGCAATGGTCATCAGGACCAGTGGCGCGCCCTCAAGCGGTTTTTGTGCCATCACAGCCTCCCGCTGGCTTAGTTAGCATTCGCGCGGATGATATCGGCAATCAGGGCGTTAGCCGGGGCCAGATCCAGCGCCAGCGCATCACTTTCGTAAGCAGGTTTACTGCGCACGCTGGTGGCCAGAACCGCGCCGTCACGATTGCTGGTATCAATTTTTACCAGTGTAGACAGACCGATACGCAGCGGATGTTTTGCCACTTCCTGCGCATCCAGCTCAATACGCACCGGCAGGCGCTGAACCACTTTGATCCAGTTGCCGGTCGCATTCTGCGCTGGCAGCAGTGAGAACACACTGCCGGTGCCCATATCCAGGCCGACGACCTTACCGTGATAGACCACGTCATCACCGTAGATATCACTCACCACGGTAGCGGACTGGCCAATACGCACGCCTTCCAGCTGAGTTTCTTTAAAGTTAGCATCCACCCACAGATTATCAGCAGGAACCACGGCCAGCAGTGGTGTAGCGCTGGTGATCTGAGAACCCACCTGTACGCTGCGGCGTGAAACATAACCATTAATCGGGCTGATTATGCTGGTACGCTGCAGGGCCAGCCAGGCATCGCGCAGTTCGGCCGCGCTTTGCTTAACGGCAGGCTGATTTTCCAGCGAGGTATCCAGAATCATCGCCTGATTGGCATTGTACTGCTGGGTAGCCACATCGAGCTGAGCCTGAGCCGTAGCCACGGCATCACGAGCGTGTTGCAGGTCTTCACGACCAATCAGATTGGCGGCACCCAGCGGTTCACGGCGCTTTAAATCTGCCTGCGCTTGTTCCAGGGCCGTTTTTTGCAGTGCGATGGTGGCCTGATACTGCTTGCCGTTGATAATGAGCTGATGGGTTTGCCGAACGCTGGTTGCGAGTGCCGTTTGCGCTTTTTCAAACGCCTGCTCGGCATCGGTTCGATCCAGAGTGATCAGGACATCGCCTTTTTTCACATAATCGGTGTCATCAAACCACACTTTATTGACGCTGCCTGAAACCTGCGCCATAACCTGGGTCTGGTTACCGGCAACGTAGGCGTCGTCCGTTTCCTGATAATGACGTAATACCAGGAACCAGTAAGTCAGATAGGCTACCCCGATAATAACGAACAGCACAGCCAGAAAAATCAGCGCGCCTTTGCGCGTCTTTTTTTTATTTTTCGGCTGCTGCGGATCCTGCGTGACCGCGTTTGCACTCATGTTTTTCTCCACGTTCTCTTGCCATTCAGGTTCGCCGGACATCCTGTCAGCAACAGCCTGAGTCTAAAATGCCAGCGGGATTAGCGCTGGCATGAGTTTATTTTTGGATGCTTAAAGTAACGATTCCCTGATACGGGTGTGTCGCACAATATGCTATTAGTGGTTCAATTAACGAGAAAGTGAGGCGATAACCTGTTCTTCATCCATTTTATCAAGGCGATTTAATAATTTACGGATAATGCCTTCCAGCTGAGATTTTTCGGAATCATTCAGCGATGACCACAGAAGCTGCAGGCTCTGATGCTGAGGTGGCAGCAGCTGGCGCAGGAAATCATTGCCCTTAGGCGTAAGATGCAGGTGCAGACAGCGGCGATCGTTATCGCTCTCGCGGCGTTCAATCCATCCACGTTTTTCCAGTTCGTCGGCGATACGGGTCGCGTTTGTACGGGAAGACCCGAGAGCTGAACTCAGCTCGGAAGGTTGAATGCTGTGATCTTCCTGCGCATCCAGCGTGATCAACGCCATGAACAGCGTCTCGTTAATTCCCTGTGCCTTCAGCATCTTGTTGCGGTTTTCCAGTAGTTTGCTCTGCATATGCATACACAAACGGGTCAGCATGATCTCCTGTAACGGGAAATCTTTCTGACGGTTCGCTCGAAAATTAAGCATCTGTTCAATGGGAGAAAACGAACTTTCCATTATAAAGGGACCTCATTAATTGAAACTGGTGTCGTAACGATGATGGCATTAGAGAAAGATCGCTTTCCCGGTTGGTGGCTGTTCACAAAGCCGCACTCATCATCAGTAATTTCCAGGTCACTCCATAACCCAGGGCGCTGAGCAGCGTTGATAAAACAATGCTGCGCGAAAAATAGAACGTCATACACAGCACGGCGAAACCGAGCAGCGTAGGAATTAATCGATCAGGATGCCGCAAAATATCGGGCAGGCTGGAGACAATCAGCAGGGCGCAGATAGAGGCAATGCCGATACTGTCTAACAGCAGGCCGGTCACGCCACGCTTGATGCTGGTGGCCTTGTTCCTGCCGTGCAGGCGCAGAGGCAGATAGCGAAACAGGAAGTTCACCAGGCCTACCAGCACACCGAGTATAAGAATTTGTGAACTCACGGGCGCTCCCTGCCGCCCGGCGGCGGTAACAGTCCTGCCAGACAGCCGGCAACAATACCGCTGAGAATGGCAACCGGAATAGAGAACAGCATCATTCCGGCCAGCGCGCCCGCCAGCGCGGCGATAACGGTAAAGCTCTGTCGGCGCTGGAACGAGGCCAGCAAAAAGCTCAGGAACAGCGCGGGTAGCATAAAGGTCAGCGCGCCTTCAACGGCGGGGTAATCATCTAAAAGGCCGTTACCGGACCACGCGCCTGCAACCGTGCCGGCAACCCAGGAAAACCAGGAGCAGATGGCAATACCCAGCATCCAGTTTTCGCTCCAGCCACGGTTGTCTCGGTAAAGTTTTGCGGTCGCTGCGGCGAAGACTTCATCAGTCAGGCCAAATGCCCAAAAAGGTGTTTTACGTGGGTTAAGTTTTTGGGTGATGCGCTGGCGCAGGGAAGGACCGTAAAGAATGTGTCGCACATCCATCGCCATCACGGTTAGTGCTGCGATCCACAGGGAAGCTCCGGCGCTGAGCAGTGCGGTAATCACAAACTGGCTGGCTCCGGCATAGATAATGCAGGAAAAAAATATCGCTTCTAACGGCGTGAAGCCCAGCTTTGTTGCATTCAGTCCAAACGCAAAGGCAACCGGCACGTAGCCAATAACGATTGGCAGACTGTCGATAACACCTTCGCGCCAGCTGGAAGGTGGGAAATCTGTATTTTCCGAAAGATAATTTTGTTCAGCTGTCATAGCCCGTATCGCTTGTGTTGCTGAATAATTGCATGTGAAAAAATAACCAGCTTGAATAAATCGCGTCTAACATTACCAGAGTGTGAAATCTGTTAACAGGCCGTCATACTTGAAAAAACTTCATTTTTGACTCAAAAAATCAGCTGAAGCAGACTCATGCTTAGAGTTTCGCCACCAGTTGAATAGATTAACGACGGTTAACAGAGCGCCACAAACGCAGACGCCATACCAGCCTGCCATCTGATAGGCCGATGCGGAAAGCAGTGAGCCCGCGGCACCACCAATAAAGTAGCAGGTCATGTAACCTGAGGTCAGACGATTACGCGCTTCCGGCATATGGCGATAGATCACGCTCTGGTTGGTGATATGCACACCCTGAACGGCCAGATCGAGCAGCAAAATGCCAATAACCAGTGCGATAAGTGAGTGAGCGCCAACTGCTGTGATTCCCCACGACAGCAGCAGAAGTATCAGTCCTACGCTGGTGGTCAGCCGGGCTTTACCTTTATCGGCCAGCGCGCCAGCCTGGCGTGCTGCCAGTGCTCCTGCCGCACCGACCAGTCCCAGCAGACCGATTTTGCCCTCGGAATAGCCCCATTCGGGCGAAGAGAGCAGAAACGCCATTGAGGTCCAGAGCACGCTGAAGTTAGCAAAAATCAGGCAACCAGTGATGGCCCGGGTGCGCAGAATGGGGTGCTGAGCAAACAGTGAGAAAATCGAACCCAGCAGCTGGCCGTAGTTCAGCGAAACCGATTGCTTATAGCGCGGCAGATAGCGCCACAGGGCCAGAGACATACAGACCATCAGCACGCTGGCGACCCAGTACACGGTACGCCAGCCGCCCAGCTGTGCCAGCCCGCCCGCAACGGTCCGCGCCAGCAGTATCCCCAGCAGCAGCCCGCTCATTACCGTGCCAACAACCCGGCCGCGTTTTTCCGGTGCAGCCAGCGTAGCGGCCAGAGGGACAAGGATTTGCGCCACCACGGAAAACAGTCCGGTGAGAACGGTTCCCAGCAGCATTAGCGGCAGCGTTGGGGAGAGCGCGGTAATGACCATCCCGCCTGCCGCCAGCAGACTCATGGTGACAATTAAACCACGCCGCTCAAGCATATCGCCCAGTGGCACCAGCAGCAGCAGCCCGGCGGCGTAGCCAAGCTGAGCGGTGGTGACGATAAAACCGGCCTGATGGAAAGAGAGATCGAATGCCTGGGCAATGGTTGCCAGCAGCGGTTGAACATAATAATTACAGGCAACGGACAAACCGGTGGCGACAGACATCAGCGCAACCAGCGCCGGATTCAGTCCGGTATGGGGGGATTTCATAGCAGCCAGAACAGGGGTAAGAAATATCTCATAGGCTAATAGTAACCTAAAAAACTATTTCACTCACAGAATAATTAACAGGACAAACCAGTTCGCCCGGAGCTCTCCGCGCTGTGAATACTGCCCTCAATGCGGACTTTTACAGCCTGGGAGGAGTGTGAGATCGGGGGGATGGCGCGATCGAAATAAAAGGGCCGCTCGTTGAAGACGAGCGGCCCTTGAAAACGCGTTGTCGAAATGATTTCGCAGCGGCTAATGTGCCTTTATTTCGCTGCGGCCAGCGCGTCCTTCACCCAGCCATCGAACAGCGCCTGGTGTGCTTTGATCCAGCCGTCAACGTGGGCGTTGATATCCGCTTCTGAAGCCTGGCCGCTGTGCATACGTGCATTCTGTGCGTTGATATCGGCAATCGGCAGCTTCATTTCCGAGAACAGTTTCGCCGCGGCAGGGTTTTTCTCCGCCCAGGCTTTGTTAGCAACAATGTGCATGGTGTTCACCGGGAAGCCATAGTTCGCGCCGTTAGGCAGCTTGGTATCCACATCTTTCTGCTCGCCAGGCATAGAGGAGAACGGCACCTGCAGCCACACTACATCGCGGCCCGGCACCAGCACGTCGCTGACCCAGTACGGCGTCCAGGTGTAATACAGGATCGGTTTACCTTCTTTAAAGCGGGTAATGGTATCGGCGATCATTGCCGAGTAGTTGCCCTGATTATGCTCAACGCTGTTGCTGAGATTGAAGGCTTTAATCTGGTGGTTAATCACCGCTTCACAGCCCCAGCCAGGCGTACAGCCGGTCAGATCCGCTTTGCCATCGCCGTTGGTATCAAACAGCTTCGCCAGTTTCGGGTCTTTCAGCTGATCGATACGCGTAATGTGGTATTTCTCGGCGGTTTTCTTGTCGATCAGATAGCCCTGAGCAGCGCCCTGGACGTAGGTACCTTCACGGTAGAATTTTGCGTCGCCGCCTGCGGCTTTATACATATCGTCGTGCAGCGGCTGCCAGTTAACGGCGGTAAAGGTGGCATCACCGGAGGCAATCGAGGTGTAACCCACGTTGTAATCCACCTCGCTGGTGCTGTCTACGGTATAGCCCAGTTTTTCCAGCGCGCGGCTGACCAGCTGCGTCTGGAAGCTCTCTTCGCTGATGGTGCTCTGAACCGGCTTAACGGTAATACCTTTACCCGGCAGATCGGCGGCGGAAACCTGAGCGGCGGCCAGCGTAGTTAACGCGGCGGCCAGCAGTGCGGTCTTGCGCATAGTAACTCCTGGTTGTCATTAATTGTGGGGAGGTGAGCGGCGGCACGATGTCATGCCGCCGAAAGCTTATTTGATAAACGGACGGGTCAGCAGACCGAGTGGCCCGGTGGCGTACCAGCGGCGGTTACCCCGGCTGCGAACGTCGCGGCCCAGTGACTGGGTCAGACGGTCGAGGATAATCGCCAGAATCACAATACCGACGCCGCCTACGGTAGCCAGACCCATATCAAGTCGACCGATTCCGCGCAGGACCATCTGGCCCAGACCGCCGACGGCAATCATTGAGGCGATCACCACCATCGACAGGGCCAGCATCAGCGTCTGGTTCACGCCGGCCATAATGGTCGGCATCGCCAGCGGCAGCTGCACTTTGAACAGCATCTGGCGCGGGCTGGCACCGAACGATTCCGATGCCTCGATCAGATCGGCAGGCACCTGCTTGATGCCAAGAATGGTCAGACGAACGATCGGCGGCAGAGCAAAGATAATCGTCACGACTACGCCTGGGACGTTACCGATACCGAACAGCATGACGATCGGCACCAGATAAACAAAGGCCGGTGTCGTCTGCATGGCATCCAGCAGCGGGCGGATAATTTTTGCCGCTCGCTCGCTGCGTGCCAGCCAGATCCCCAGAGGGAGCCCGATGACGATACAAAACAGCAGTGCGGTCAGCACCAGCGCCAGGGTGACCATTGCCTGCGACCAGGCACCAATAGCCCCGATGGCGACCAGCGAGATAAGCGTGGCGATACCCATTCCCAGGCCTGACATCTGCCAGGCAATCAGCGCAAACAGCACGATGGCCACCGGGGCGGGCATGCCCGTTAACAGCTGCTGAAATCCACTCAGAATGTAATCCACCGGCAGGCGGATACCCTGGAACAGCGGACGGAAGTGAGAAACTACCCAGTCGATGCCGTTTGTCACCCAGCTATCCAGTGGGATCAGCGTTTTGTGAAACGGATCGAGAATATTGAAGTGTTCCACCTGCGGAGCGGGCGCGCTGTTCAGCCAGTCGCTGCCGCCGCTGGCTGCTGCATGACCACCGTCCGGCGCACCCCAGGCATCTCCGCCCGCTGCGCTGCCGCCGTCGGCAGGGGCAGCACTGCTGCCAGACGTTGCGCCACCGTCGGCAGGTGCTGCCGCACTGCCACCCCAGGGATCGCTGCTGGCGGAAGCTGCGCTACCGTCAGCCGGTGCGTTGGATGATGCGCCACCATCGGCAGGTGCTGCCGTGCTGCCACCCCAGGGATCGCTGCTGGCTGAAGCAGCGCTACCGTCAGCCGGTGCGGCCGCTGTATTGCCGCCATCGGCCGCGCTGGTGGAGGTATCCCACGGATTACTGGTTTGTTTGCTCATGGTTGGCCTCCATCACGATCTAATGCCTGTAGTAACATGCCCTTGGAAATAATACCGATGTATTGACCCTGTTCGCCGGTAACCGGAACCGCGCAGGGAGCCTGCGCCACATGGGACAGCAGATCGCTTAACGAGGTATCGCCCGGCACCGCCGCAGGATTTTCCAGTAGTGCATGATTCAGCCCCTCTCCGGCGGCGAGAGCCGCTTTCAGGGAATCGGTGGAAACTACGCCAATAAATTTTTCTTTCGCCAGCACGTAGCCGTACTCGCGGTCGTTATCCTGCAGCAGCTTGATTGCTGAACGCGGGCCAAAGCCCGGAGCCTGACGAATCAGCGCTGCGGCGCTGCGGCGGGCAATATCTTTTGCGCTGAATACCTGGCTGATATCCACGCCGCGGAAGAAGGTGCGGACATAGTCATTGGCCGGGTTATTGAGGATCTCATCCGGCGTGCCGACCTGCACCACTTCACCGCCCTGCATAATCGCAATACGGTCGCCAATACGCATGGCTTCATCAAGATCGTGGGAGATAAATACGATAGTGCGCTGATGCTTCGATTGCAGTTTTACCAGCTCATCCTGCATCTCAGTACGAATTAATGGATCGAGAGCAGAGAACGCTTCATCCATTAATAATATATCCGGATTAATCGCCAGAGCGCGGGCTAATCCAACACGCTGACGCATACCGCCGGAGAGTTCATCAGGATAAGAATGCGCGTAATTTTCCAGTCCGACCTGACGCAGTGCTTCCAGGGCTTTTTCCTGTCTTTCCTGCAACGGCGTTCCCGCTAATTCCATGCCGAAAGCGGTATTATTTAATACCGTCATATGCGGCATTAGCGCGAATGACTGGAATACCATGCTGATCTTATTTCGGCGAACCTGGCGCAATTCACTGTCAGATATTTTGGCAATATCTTCGCCGTCGATGATGACCTGGCCGCGGGTGGGTTCAATCAGACGATTGAGAAGGCGAACCATGGTGGACTTGCCGGAACCGGAGAGCCCCATGATGACGAAAATCTCGCCTTCTTCAATGGCCAGACTGGCGTTCTTAACGCCAAGAGACAGTCCGGTTTTTTCCAGAATGGCCTCTTTGCTGAGCCCTTTATCAATATACTTAAATGCCCGCTCGGGATGTTCCCCAAATACTTTATATAAATTCTTAACTTCTAATTTAATTGCCATGCATTAATTAATTCCTGGTTGATTAATTTTCTTATAGGGGTTCTTCTTTCAGTTTAGTTATTAACGATATATACCGTAGCACACTGAGACTGAGAGGCAACCCTTGAGGTGGAATTTGAAAATGATCGGGGAGATGTCAGTATCAAAGAATGTCAGTGCTGGTAAGGGATTGAGCGGTGTTGAGCTGCGGTGAAAAAAATCAATATTTACCTAAGAAACATCCTTATGTTGCGGAAATATGAACCCGTCATGGGTAAATATAAGGCTAAACAGACGGGTCTGGCAGGCAGTTATTGAAAGCAAAAAATCAGCCGATTGGCTGATTTTAATTACTAATTTCGCGAGGGACTATTATAAGCGGGGATTCGGCAAGAATCCCCCGATGAAGCAATTAAAAATCCCAGTCTTCGTCTTCAGTATCGACGGCTTTACCCATCACGTAGGATGAACCGGAGCCGGAGAAGAAGTCGTGGTTTTCATCGGCATTCGGTGACAGTGCAGACAGGATCGCCGGGTTCACGTCGGTCATTTCCGCCGGGAACAGCGCCTCATAGCCCAGGTTCATCAGCGCCTTATTGGCATTGTAGTGCAGGAACTTCTTCACATCTTCCTGCCAGCCAACGCCCTGATACAGCGCAT
Source organism: Erwinia sp. S43 (assembly GCF_016624745.1). NCBI lineage: Bacteria > Pseudomonadati > Pseudomonadota > Gammaproteobacteria > Enterobacterales > Erwiniaceae > Erwinia > Erwinia sp. S43. Next base: position 19,301 of record NZ_JACVTX010000014.1, read on the forward strand.
CGGTATATTCCACTTCGTTTTCATAGAGTTCCAGCAGCAGGCCAATGGCGAACTGTTGCAGGTCCTCTTTACGCTCGGCGCTCTCACTTTCCAGCGCTTTCTGGTACTTATAGCCAATGTAGTAGCCGTGCACCGCTTCATCCTTAATAATCAGTCGGATAAGGTCGGCGGTGTTGGTCAGCTTGCCGCGGCTGGACCAGTACATCGGCAGATAAAAACCGGAGTAGAACAGGAACGATTCCAGGAACACGCTGGCGATTTTCTTCTTCAGCGGGTCATTTTCGTAGTAGTGCTGCAGAATGATGTCGGCCTTACGCTGCAGCGGCTCGTTTTCCTCGCTCCAGGCGTAGGCGGCATCCACATCGCTGGTGTGGCACAGGGTGGAGAAGATCGAGCTGTAGGAGCGAGCATGCACCGCCTCCATAAAGCTGATGTTCGACATCACCGCTTCTTCATGCGGGGTCAGCGCGTCGGCCATCAGCGCCGGTGCGCCCAGGGTATTCTGAATGGTATCCAACAGCGTCAGACCGGTGAACACACGGATGGTCAGCTGTTGTTCATCGGCATTAAGGCCGTTCCACGCCGGAATATCGTTCGACAACGGAACCTTTTCCGGCAGCCAGAAGTTACTGGTCAGGCGGTTCCACACTTCCAAATCCTTTTCGTCTTCGATTTTATTCCAGTTAATAGCGTGAACTTTCTTCAGTTTCATAGTGATATCGTGAGTTCCGATTCGGCACCGGCCGGTAGAAAAAAAGTTGACGGGCCGGAAGATCCGGCCCGCGATTTAATGTGCTGTTACAGCGAGCAGGAAACGCAGCCTTCGACTTCGGTTCCCTGTAGCGCCATCTGGCGAAGACGGATGTAGTAGAGCGTCTTGATGCCTTTCTTCCACGCATAGATCTGCGCTTTATTGATATCGCGGGTGGTGGCGGTATCGCGGAAGAACAGGGTCAGTGACAGGCCCTGATCGACATGGCGTGTGGCTTCGGCGTAGGTATCGATAATCGCTTCCGGCCCGATGTCGTACGCATCGCGGTAGTAGTCCTGATTATCGTTATTCATAAACGGTGCCGGATAGTACACGCGGCCGGTTTTACCCTCTTTACGAATCTCAATCCGCGACACAATCGGGTGAATGCTCGACGTTGCGTGGTTGATATACGAGATCGAACCGGTTGGCGGGATAGCCTGCAGGTTCTGGTTATACAGCCCGTCTTTCATCACCGCCGCTTTCAGCGCCTGCCACTGTTCCTGGGTTGGAATTTCGATCCCGGCATCGGCAAACAGGGCGGCAACGCGAGCGGTGCGCGGCTGCCAGCTCTGCTCAACGTACTGATTGAAATACTCACCGCTGGCATAGCGTGAATCGCTAAAGCCGCTGAAGGTGGTCCCGCGCTCGCGTGCCAGCAGGTTCGACGTGCGCAGCGCGTGATAGGTGACGGTATAGAAGTAGATATTGGTGAAATCCAGGCCTTCTTCACTGCCGTACTGAATGCGCTCACGCGCCAGATAGCCGTGCAGGTTCATCTGCCCCAGGCCGATAGCGTGCGACAGCGCGTTACCCTGCTCAACGGAAGGTACCGAGCCGATGTGGCTCTGATCGGAAACCGCCGTCAGGCCGCGCACGGCGATTTCAATCGTCCACGCGAAGTCTTCGGAATCCATCGCATGGGCGATATTCAGCGAGCCAAGGTTGCAGGAAATATCCTTACCGATGCGGCGATAGCTGAGATCGTCGTTGTATTCGGTTGGCGTATTGACCTGCAGGATCTCCGAGCACAGATTGCTCATATTAATCCGGCCGTGGATCGGGTTAGCGCGGTTGACCGTATCTTCAAACATGATGTACGGGTAGCCGGATTCAAACTGGATTTCCGCCAGCGTCTGGAAGAATTCGCGCGGATTAATAAACGTACGGCGGATGCGTTCGTCGGCCAGCATCTCGTCATATTTCTCGCTAATGCTGATATCGGCAAACGGCAGGCCGTAGAGGCGCTCCACGTCATACGGCGAGAACAGCGCCATCGGCTGATTGTCTTTCGCCAGCTGGAAGGTCACGTCCGGGATCACCACGCCGAGCGACAGTGTTTTGATACGGATTTTTTCATCGGCGTTTTCGCGCTTGGTATCGAGGAAGCGCAGGATATCCGGGTGGTGAGCGTTCAGATAAACGGCACCGGCACCCTGGCGTGCGCCCAGCTGGTTCGCATAGGAGAAGGCATCTTCCAGCATTTTCATTACCGGAATAACGCCGGATGACTGGTTTTCAATACGCTTAATCGGTGCACCCGACTCGCGCAGGTTGGAGAGCAGGAATGCCACGCCGCCGCCGCGTTTGGACAGCTGGAGCGCCGAGTTTACCGCACGGCCAATCGACTCCATATTGTCTTCAATACGCAGCAGGAAGCAGGATACCAGCTCGCCGCGCTGCTGCTTGCCGCAGTTCAGGAAAGTTGGCGTAGCGGGCTGGAAGCGTCCGGCAAGGATCTCATCGGTCAGCGCCAGCGCCAGCCCCTGGTCACCCTGAGCCAGGGTCAGCGCCACCATGCACACGCGCTCGGTAAAGCCTTCAAGATAGCGTTTGCCGTCGAAGGTTTTCAGCGTATAGCTGGTGTAAAACTTCCAGGCACCGAGGAAGGTCTGGAAGCGGAAGCGGCGCGAATAGGCCTGCTCGAACAGCGCGCAGACGAAGTCGAACGGGTAGGCGTTCAGCACATCGGCTTCGTAGTAGCCTTCAGCAACCAGATACTGCAAACGTTCGGCCACGGAAGAGAACTGCACGCTATTTGGGATCACGTGCTGAATAAAATACTGACGCGTGGCTTCGCGATCTTTTTCGAACTGGATGTTGCCTGCGGCATCATACAGATTCAGCATCGCATTGAGCGCGTGATAATCAGGTGCGGCCGCTGCGGCCTCTATGAGGGTGCTGTCTGTCGCTGCCAAAATTCGGTTACTCCCTTGTAAACGTTAGCGATATCGTCTGCGGTGCCCATTAGCTCAAAGCGATAGAGGTACGGCACCTGACATTTACGCGCAATAATATCGCCAGCGAGGCAGTAGGCCTCACCGAAGTTCCGGTTTCCGGCGGCAATCACACCGCGGATAAGCTGACGATTATTGGTATCATTAAGAAATTGAATCACCTGCTTAGGTACCGCGCCATGACTGGTGCCCCCGCCGTAGCTGGGCACTATCAGAATGTAGGGCTGGTCGACCTGCAGGCGCTGAGCGCTGTCTAACGGAATGCGTCGCGCCGGCAGGTTTAAGCGGGTGATAAATCGATGGGTGTTTTCCGACTGGCTGGAAAAATATACCAGCGTAGTCATCGCCTTAACCCCGGACGGCTGCCAAATGGCTCAGTGCCTGAATTTTATCCGGGCGGAAGCCGCTCCAGTGATCCTGTTCGGCCATCACGACCGGGACCTGGCGATAACCAAGAGATTTAAGAGTTTCTACGTGAGCAGGTTCGCTATCGAGGTTGATCAGCTGATAGTCGATCCCTTTCTTATCCATCGCATTTTTTGTCGCGTTGCACTGGACACAATTATTTTTAGTGTAAATAATAATGCGCATGATTCGTATTCACCTTACGGGCTGGTTAACTGAGTATCTGGCGCGGAAATTACTGCCCGACTCGCGCCGCCACTGCCACGCCATGTTGCGTGGTCTTGATGAAGTGAATACTAGATATAGTGGCCTTAAAAAGCAACCACACAAGATATAGGAAAAGCGTATTTATTTAGTCAACATGCTCACAAGCCTTACGCCACAAGGTTTTGTGCAGATAAAAAAAATGCCCACACTGTGATCTGTGAGCATTTGTTCAAAAAATAAACGGTACTAACGGCGGGTTGTGCTAGTGGTGATTAATGCGCCGATCAGCACGCCGAGAGCGGTACCGATCCCCACGCCGTGCCAGGGTTTATCACGCACGTAAGTGTCAACCTGAGCACCTGCATCTCTCGCTGCCTGAGTCACCCGATTATGCCCCTGTAGTTTGGCACGAGTCTCTTTTAGCAGTGTTTCAGCACGGTTTTTGGCACCTTCCACGTCATCCTTAGCTTTACTGCCGTAGGATTTCAGCAGGTCATCAAGCGTATCTGCCAGCAGTGATACATCTTCACTCAGATCAATATCGTTATTTTTCACTGTCCGATTGAACATTTTTGCTCCCTAATTCTGAAATGTACTATTAAGTATAGGACAGGCTAAAAATCGGTAACGCTGAAAATCTGCGTTTTGGATTATTCCGAAAGCACTGACTATGTGGCCTGAGGTAAGGTTGCGGGGTTTGCAGACACAGAGGAAAAAGCATGTATTTACGACCTGATGAGGTAGCTCGCGTACTGGAAAAGGCGGGATTTGAGATGGATACGGTCACTGCCAAAAGCTACGGTTACAGTCGGGGTGAAAACTACGTCTATGTTAATCGTGAGGCGCGTTTAGGTCGTACGGCGCTGGTTATCCATCCGACACTGAAAGAGAAAAGCCAGGCGATTGCGGTACCGGCATCGGATATAAAAACCTGCGAACATTACGTCCGCTTTCCCATGTATCTGGTGGGCGACACAAACGATCACTACGGAATTCCCTACGGATTCAGCTCACGCGCCGCGCTCGAGCGCTATCTGGAACGGATGTTTGACTGATTTCCCCGCCGGATGCCGAAATCACGCAAAAAAAATGCGCCCGCAGGCGCATTCGGAATTCAGTACGTTTTTGCCACAATCAGAAGTTGTAACCTACAACCAGGTAGTAGCCAAAGCCGTTAGATTTGACGTGGAACGGACCGTTGCCGAAGTTCAGCTCGGTGCCATCGTTCCACTGGCCGCCGTTGTGGAAGTAACGTGCCACGAACGAGTAGTGCCAGTGATCGTAACCCAGTGACAGAATATGGCTGGAGGCGATGGAGTTGCTGGTACGCGCAGGCGCAGAGTTATCGCCCAGATCGGAGCCCCAGTCAAAGTTGGTGAAACCGATATAGCTCAGGTTACCGCCCCACAGACTGGTGATCGGCACAAAGTATTTCACCTTGAAGCGATAGCCATCCCACTCATTTTCGTTCGCGGCACCGTAGTTCGCCCACTGATATTTTGCGTAAACGTTCAGTGACAGGCCAACATCTGAATGCGTATCGATATCAGTACCCAGACCCATATACCAGGTGTTCTGGCGGTTTGCGCGGTTGTCGCCCATATCGTAGATATAGTTGTTAGCGAAATACCACTCTTTAAACGGACCAAAGCCCAGATTAACGCCGGTCAGCTTATCGATAGAGAAACGTGGCTCAATTTCCATAAAGAATGGAGAACCGTTATCCCAGGCACCTTTATCGTTGCCGTTGCCCACGCCGAAGAATTTAGGCACATCGATATAGCCGTAGAAATCAAACCAGTCTTTTTTCGCGAAGGCTTCATATTCCAGGTAAACATCGTTGTTCAGCTGCGGTCCGAAACGGGTGTGGTAGCTTCCAACAACGTTAACACTCTGGTGCCACCAGTCGGAAACGTATTCAGGGCTGCTCGAATCAGCGAAAGAGACGTTGGTATAAGACAACGCTGCCAGTGCACCAGCCATCATAATTTTATATTTCATTATATTACCACATGCTCAGAGACCATCCTCCGCAGCCAGCGCGAGGGTCAGGTTGGGTTAGTAAAGCCTTCAAAACGGGTACCGCCGCAATTGACGAAAATCCCCATCAGTAATGTTGCGGCAGTGTGCCGTTATCCGGCCATTAGGAAATAGAGATTGCTCACACTTGTCAAATTCTGTTTCATTTCAAGTCAGCTAAAGTGTGATGAATGTCACACAAATGTGTGTGGGATTAGGGAACTTTACGTTTTAGTGCCAGTTAGCTCATTAAATCAGCAGTTAAACGTTTGCCTGTGGCGAGTTTTAGAAAAGGGGATCGCCGGTAGAAAAAAAGCTGATGTGCTGAGGTTAAAAATTGAAATGAAATATAACTTTTGATTATGGCTTTTCGGCGTGAAAGGTGGTTTTTTGCTCAGTTGCAGCGGTAATGTAAATTGGCCAAATGCTGTAAATCGGCTTTTTTTGCCTCCCTGGCCAGTGCGGGGAAATCAGAAAACAGGTAGCGTGAAACCGGTGCAGGCAGGCGAGCCATTGAGCGCCCGGGGCGTATTTCAAGGCGGCCAAAGTGGGAAAGCTCAACGCCGTTAAAGCGGTCGGGCAACGTCAGCCAGAGCGGAGGAACACTTTCCGGTGCACGTGACGGCAGCCGCCTTTCGCTAACGTCATAATTACGGTAGCGCAGCAGAAATTTATCCGGCAGGCGACAGGCACTGTTCCACCAGAGACGATCGAGCATATCGAAATGAAAGCGCGTTGCGGCGGGAGGCTCTGCTTCAAGCTGTTCCAGCGCCTGCGGGATCATCGTGCGCATGGCGTGCTGATAGCGAGACAGCGATGCGCCACCTCCCGCATTGAGTAAATCGATCGCCACGCGGGCACCGAGCAGATTGGAATAGAGGTCTTCCGGAGAAAAAGCGGAAACGCCTTCGGAAAATCCCTTCACTGATTCAAATCCATACCACTGTGCCACCTCGTGCCATGCGGCAAGTTCAAATGCCAGATGCGCTGCCAGAAATACTGCCAGTCTGTAACGCTCTGTGGCACTGGCCGGTGCAGGATAGGAAAACAGCTGGATTTCGCGCTCACCTAACTCATCGCCCAGTTTCAGCGTTGTTGCCTGGCCTATCCGGGGCCAGATATGGCTGAACAGCCATAGCGTGTTATCAGCGCTGTCGCGCAGATGGGCCAGATCGATGAAGCCGCCCCGCCGCGTGTAGACCAGGCCGTTGTGTTCGCTGTTCAGGCCACTCAGCGTGCTCAACATGTCCATTAGACCCGGGTTGAAATGGTGCTTGCCGGTGTCTGTCGGGGCAACCACGTTATCGACCTGATACCACGGCACCGGCACGCCAAAAAGTTTCACTTTAAGGCTATAGCCGAAAGCACAGCATGGCCTCAGACCGTTCGGCTGCGGCAGTGGTCGCGTCAACAGCCATACCTGCGGTGACTGACCTGCCGGAAGGCTGAGATCGGCCATGGGAATTATCGGATCATCAGGTTGCTGAGCCTGGCCGTTAGCGAAGAAAATGAATGGCAACAGCAGCAGTGACAGGCCGATAAAGCGGAAGATCAAAACGCCTCCCCGACCTGGAAGTAAAAACCTGAACTGTGTTGGCCAAGGCCATAATCAAGGCGGATGTTCATATTTTTCTTAAACTCAAAGCGGTATCCGGCCCCGACAGACGGCAGCCAGTGCCCGTCAAGAACCTCACTCGGTTTGTCCGACATACTACCGGCACCCAGCCATGCCACAACGCCGTGGCGCCAGCTGAGTTTTTTGCGCCATTCCAGCTGGCTGGTCAGCATATTACGATTGCGATATCGCCCTTCGTAGTAGCCGCGCAGATGATGGCTGTCCCCCAGCAGTGACTGCATCGTCCAGGGGACGTGTCCGCTGGTAAAACGACTGTAAACCTCCCAGGCCAGCAGGTTAGTGTCATTTATGGCGTGATAAATGTTGTACTGCGCGTCTAAAGCATCAAAACGATTATCGCTGGCAATCGCCGGGCTGTAGCGGGTCCATGACAGGTTCAGCACCTGGCCGCGCGACGGATTCGCCACAAAATCGCGTGAGTCATAGCTAAACAGCACGCTGGCTCCTGAGCTGAAGATATGGCGTGACTCATCCTGATGATAGAAACTGCCGTTGGTTTTGTGCTGTAGCGATGACGCGCCTTCATAGGAGATCGACCAGCCAACACCGGCGTAAGTATGGTTAGCCAACTGATAGAGTATACGTGGCACTCCGCTCAATTTTGTTGAGTCGTAGGACTGCTTTCCACGCTGTTTTCGTCCGGCGTGGTATCCCTCTCCCCAGTAGTGCAGCGGTCTGCGGCTGAGGTCGCCGGACAGGTAAAAACGCCAGCTGTCATTATCGATAAAGGTGTAATTCTCATAGCCGATGCCGAAGGCACCTGTAGAGCTGGCAAATCCGGTAAAGGAGAGTGAGGAGAGCGGCGTATCGCGCTGGCGGTCGTCCGGCCGGTAAAGACCGACCGCCGCCACCCCGACGCCGACGCCCAGTTCCGGGGTATAAAAAGGGCCGGGAACAATTCCCCAGTCAATGGTTTTACGCATGTCGGCTTTACGGTCCGCCCCCAATTTATTCAGAAATCGGTCGATTTTTTCCCGGTTGGGGAATACGTTGGCCTGACTTACGGAGGGTAGAGTCATCAGGCCACAGAGCAGGAAGGTTTTAAACTGCATATTCAGAAACGAAACTCTCCGCCGACCATAAAGCTGTTACGGTTGGAAAAGCCCACTTCACTGGTGATATTAAAGTTTCGGGTTAGCTCATACTGCCCGCCGACCAGAATATTCCACGGTGATTTAAGATGCTGCTTAACCCGGAAACGCCCTTTATCATCGGCGTTAACGAAGTTGACCAGGCTGCTGAGCTGCGCTGGCATATGCAGGTCGCTGATATTCCCCCTGAAGTCCTGATCGACATCCTGATACATCGTGCCCACCCACAGGCTGGCATGGGTAACCGGAATGGAGAATCTCTCTACACCGGGTACGGTAAAGCGATAACCGACGCGTGGAGTAAAGGTAAACGCAGAAATATTACCGTCCAGAATGTCAAAATGCGTTTCGGTATAGTTGAAGTCCATGGTACCGAACCAGTCATGATAACCGTAGGCCAGCGTGGTGCCGCCGCCCCAGGTGGTGCCTTTAAATTTCAGCGTGAAATCCAGATCCTTCAGCTCTGGCGGGCAGCCTGCATCCGTAATGCAGGCACTGACGCTGGAAACGGAGCGCCCTTTGGTGTGCCCGACAATGCCGTATACATTCATAAACGGAAACAGCCACATGTCCAGCCTGGCCGTATCGGTTTTACTTTTTTCACGAGTGTGCCCGACGAGAATATTAAACATATTATCGACCGGGATCGGGGTCATTCCGGGAAACAAGCTGGGGATTTTCAGATTGGAGAAATCGATACTCTTAACTTTGATATTCTGATGAATATCCATATGGTTGTAACCAATACCATAAGGATCGGGCAGATCGTAACCGCGCTCACGTAATTCCTTACCAAAGAAAGGCAGAGGGCCGGTTGTTTCACCAAAAAGATCCGGGGCTCGCTCCCTGGGCGGCGTGGTGGTTACTACCGAGGGGGTTAGTGGGTCGCTGTGATAATCGTAAGAAGGTGCATCTTTTTCCATAATGGGTACGGCGGCTTGTGTGACCATGACGGGTGCTGAGCACAACAAAATACCGCAAAGCGTATACGCTTCCCTGCAGTAAACCTTTCTCATAGTTCCATTCCATTTGAGGCTATGCAATATATGCAATAAAGGACGCATCATAATTTAATAATACGTAATTTATTAAAACAGAAAATGCGACTGGTTATAGTTTTATGATTTTTTTAAAAATAAATTCCCATGGTTTTAATTTATTAATTCTAAATGATTAGTCTAAGTCTTAAATATAATTCCGGGGGATGTTTTCAGTCTGTTTCAGGAAATGATGCCGGAATAAAACGACGAGCGGTTGTTCCGGCACCGGGCGAACATCATTCCTTAATAAACTGGCTCAGTAGTTGCAAAACCAACGGCAGTTCGGTCATACCGTTACGGCTGAGGAAATGTCCGCAGTCGGGTAGCGCGTAGAAAGGGGCGTTGAGCTGCTGACTGAAGCGCAGCGAGAGTACGGGAGGAACAATATCGTCGTTGAGTGATGCGATTACCGCGCGGTGTGGCACCCGTTGAACAACACGGTTGGCATCGAACGGCACCGACATAAAGGTGTCCAGCTCGGGCAGTGGGGGCACCGCTTCACTGAAACCCGCGACCATAATGACGCCGCCGGCATCCTGTCCGGCGGGCTGATGATTCAGATAGCGCAGGGCGGTAATGCAGCCCAGGCTATGGCCAACGAACCAGGTTTGGTTGTCCACTTCGCCGACACATTCCGTCAGTGCGGTCTGCCATGCTTCATTCTCGGGATGCTGTGAATCAGGTAACGCCGGTACGGTAACCGTCATGCCCAGCGCTTTCGCTTCCGCTTTTAGCCAGTCAAACCAGTGGTGGTGCGGGCCTGCCGTGTAACCGTGAATAATAAATAAGCGGGGTGATGCCATTAGCTTTTGCTCCTGAACGGTGGAATTCGCTCTACAGCATAGCGAGATAATGTACCGATCTCACTTACAACTCGATTTACCCTTCGCAATCACCAGTAACGGTTCCGCCCGTTGCTGAAACGCCTGGCGCAAAACAATGCGGCTGGCGAACTTATCAATGCCGATTTCATCCTCTGGCAGACGACGCAACTGCTCGTTGAGGCGATGAGCAGACGAGGCGTTCCACAGCAGATCGTGGCTGGCACCAGAGTGCGATAATCCGCGCAAAGCCAGATTGAATTGGGTCAGGCGCAATTCGGCCAGACGTTCGGGTAACGTTGTTGGATTAAGTAGAAACAGAGGGCAATAAGAAAGGTGGCGATGAATGAATATGAAAATAGTGGGGAGGTCAGTAATTTGGCTTTTCAATTTTCATTTATCGATGTGGAATTATAGCCATCTAAAACAGGGTGTGTTTTTGTCTGCCTTATCACAATAAATAGTAGCCATCTTATTCCGGATCGTTATTGGAATGTTACCGTGGCTTAAGACTTTTTACCGGTAGCAGCAAATTCGAGCATTGCCAGATTATTGATGTTAAATTAATCCGGTAGCAACCCGGCTATGAATCCTCCCTATATTTGATGGAACAAAACTGGTGAAAAAGGACAAACATCTCAGAACAGGCGGCGATCCGCGTGCACTCCCGGATTATATTGCGCTGCGTGAAGAATTAATGAAGCTGTCTCATCCCGCCCGGCCCGATGTGGACTGGAAATATGCGGAATCCCTTTGCCTGAAACTGTTCGAAAGCAACGGTGTTGAATTACAGACTGCCGCCTGGTATTTGTTGGCACGAACGCATCTTGCCGGGCTGGTGGGCATTAATGAAGGTCTGGCGCTGATAAATGCGTTAAGTACCTATCAGTGGTCCGTGATGTGGCCCGGCAGCACACATAACCGGATGGAAATAATTACCGCGATGAATCAGCGATTGCAGAAAGCCTTTCGAACGCTGCCGCTGGTGGATCGCGACGATCTGGCTTTGCTCTACCAGACCGAAAAAAGCCTGAACGCACTGATGGAGGTGCTGGCGCGGCATGAGCTGAAGCAGGCCAGCCGACTGGATGCCTTACAGCAGCTGGTTGGGCAGGCGATTACCCGTCTTGAGAATGCACCGCATGCTGAAATCCCCGACTCGCCGGTGATACTTCCTCCGCAGGCCGTTATTTCAGAATCGATGGAGAGCCTTGCCGCATCCGGCCCGCGTATTTACGTCGTGCATCCAGCTCCTTCCGAGGCCGCTGGCTCGGCAGGTGAGCGCTCAGGAACATATCCGGGCGCTTTGAATGGCACATCACCTGGCGATTCCGGGCCGCTCCCCGTTGCCCTGCACCCTGCCGGTAAGCTGTCCCGAGGCCGTTCGCGGCGCGCATTTCTCGCCGGGATGGCCAGCGCGCTGCTGATAGGTGGGCTGCTGCTGTGGGGCTGGCACAGTTTTACCCGGCCTTCTGCGGCACATCAGCAGTTCTCAGCCTCGTTGACACCATTGCCCGAGCGGCTGACGGAGCAACAGCTGAGTGAACTTCGGCAGTCCGTGCCGCAGGCGGATCGCCATACGGATAAGATGCAGAAACAGCTTAAGTGGTTAATGTCGCTGCCTCCGGGCTGGCCTGAGCAATATAGTCAGCAATTAATGACTCAGGGCTTGGCGCTGTGGCCGGGCAATCCTGCGGTGTTACAGATGCAGCAGACGTGGCAGCAGCAGATGGAAAACAATGCGGTACCGCTGGCGGCGCTGAGTAACTGGCATCAGGGAATGCTCAAGCTGCAGCAGTTGGCCGAGCGCCTGAACGGTCTGGATGAAAAGCGCGGTAAATATATGACCGTCAGCCAACTGAAATCAGACGTTTTTGCCATTACTCAGGATTTTAACCGCGCACCGCCCGTTGAGGAACTGCTGCGCCAGTTTGAGGCGGATTCGCCGGATTTACAGCACAGGCAGGTTGAGATGGCCCTCGATCGGCTGCAAAAAAGGTATGTTTTGCTTAGCGGAAAAGCGTCCCAGGTGCGGCAGATTAAGCAGACAGCAAAGGGGGAGTAACTGTTATCCATTGTGGCGAATACGATTATCCCAATTTCATCCTCTGATGAATTGGGATAAATCTCACGAGGTTTTCGATGTTTTACCTTAATTGTTAACAATGTGTTTTTTTCGTTAATTAAAAATCTGCGCAGGTGTTTCTAACCTTTTCGCTCAATAGCGTATTTATGGATATATTATTATTTATGCAGAAGTATTTTTTGCCTGACTTGTAACCGGCGGAAGGGAGGCATATCATTCACGCCCCACAAAAACCGAACCACACGATGTCCTTATTCAAATGAACGATTTCTAAATCTTGTGGAAGGGATGCGTTTCTATTTGCGAGTCAAGTTAAATATAATATTTCGGTAAATTAACCATCCTGAAGTAAGCGTTAATTGGTTTTTTAGGATGATTTTGTGATGGGGAAACAACTGTGTTATCCGGTTAATATTGACTGCAAATCGAAGGATTCGGAAATTCTTAAAATCAGGGTTGAGTGTTAATGAGTCGAAAATTATTCAGGCAGGAAGCCGTAGACCATCAGAAAAGTTACTGGAACGGTCGGGTCATTTTACTGAGGGGCGTTTCATCCGTTGTTATTACCGCGTGCTGCCTGACATTTCTGGCACTTGCGATTGCCATACTGTGTTTCTTCAGTTTTACCCAGCGTATTGATGTTGACGGAGAGGTCATTACCTTACCCCATCCGTTGAATATCTCTTCACCGCAGCAGGGATTCATCCTGCGACAGTTTGTTCAGGTAGGGGATACCGTCACCAGGGGAACCGTGCTGTTCGAGCTGGATGTATCCAGGACAACCAGCGTCGGTAACGTTAGCGATGCCAGTATTTCCATGGTGCAGGAAAAGATCACCAATGCGGAAGAGATCATCGGGAAGCTGAAAGAAAATAAGGAAGATTTTCTTAAAACTACCCAGCAGCAGATTACGCGTTATGAAAATTCACTCAAAGAGACGGATGACATGCTGGTGGCGGCAAGGCGCGGCCTGGCGGATATGGAGCGCACGCTGGAGGGCTACAGCGGCTATCTTAAACAGGGATTAATCACCAAAGATCAGTACAACGGTCAGCACTCGCTGTATGTCCAGCAGCAGAATACCTACCAGTCTTTGTCCTCGCAAAAGATGCAGCTGGAACTGCAAATCACTCAGTTACGCAGTGACCTGACGGTGAAATCGTCGGATATCGATAACCAAATCTCCAGCCAGTACAATCAGCTGAATGACTATCGTACCCAACTGGTGGAAAACAGCGCCAACGGTACGATTATGATCAAATCCTCCATTGATGGTCGTCTGGAGTCGATTGCCGCTACGCCAGGACAGATGGTAGAAGCTGGCAGCAGCCTGGCACAGATTAAACAGACCCACGGCGTGAAGTATTATCTGATGCTGTGGCTGCCGGATACCAGCCTGCCGTATGTCAAACCCGGGGATGTGGTCAATATCCGCTACGACGCGTTCCCTTCCGATAAATTCGGTCAGTTTTCCGGAAAGATTATCTCGATCTCATCCATGCCCGCCACCCGCCGGGAATTAAGCGATCTCAATAATCCCGCAGCGAACTCCGACTCCCCGGTCACGCTGTATAAAACCATCGTGGATATTAAAGACAAAGAGTTTATCTATAAGGAAAGAAAATTAGTGCTCGCCAACGGTCTGAAGGCGAGGAGCGTGGTGTTTATGGAGGAGCGCCCGCTCTACATGTGGTTGTTCTCGCCAGTATATAAAATTGTGCAAAGCCTAAAGGGACCGGGTGATGAATAAAAACGTACTTGATCAGATTTATAAACGCATTAATTTTTCAATCCGCAGTAAGGTTCCGGTGATTATTCAGTCCGAGGCCACGGAATGCGGTAATTCCTGTCTGGCAATGATTTGCGGCTACTACGGCAAAGATATCGATCTGTTTAACTTCCGCAATCGCTACGGATCTTCCTCGCAGGGGGCCACCCTTAACGTGCTGGATAAGGTTGCCCGCGAGGTGGGGATGAAAAGCCGCGCGCTGTCCCTTGAGCTGGAGGAGATAAAAGAGCTCAGGCTGCCCTGCGTGCTGCACTGGTCGCTGAATCACTTTGTGGTGCTGGTGGCGGTCAAAGGTAATCGCTATGTGATTAACGACCCGGCGATGGGCAGACGAGTGGTGCAGAAGAAGGAGATGTCCGAAAACTTTTCCGGCATCGCCTTAGAAGTCTGGCCCGACAGCCACTTTAAGAAAGAGAAGCTGCGATCTCGGATTAGTCTGACGGATCTGATGCACAGCATCGTCGGCCTGAAGCCGGCGTTAACCAAAATCTTTATGCTGTCGATCGTCATTGAAATGGTGAACCTGCTGCTGCCGATGGGCACTCAGATGGTCACCGACCATGTGATCCCGCCCCGCGATCACAACCTGCTGCTGGTGATCTGTATCGGGCTGATCTTCTTCACCATCTTCAAAACCTTTGTCAGTATGATCCGCGCGTGGGTGTCGCTAAAGCTGGATACCTATACCGATATTCAGTGGAAGACCAGCTTCTTCGATCACCTGCTTAGCCTGCAGCTCTCATTCTTTGAAAAGCGGAAACTGGGGGATATTCAGTCGCGCTTCAGCTCGCTGGATACCATCCGTTCAACCTTCACCAGCAGCATTGTCACCGGCATTATGGATACTATCATGGCGGTCGGACTGCTGGTGATGCTGACCCTGTACGGCGGCTGGCTGGTGCTGGTGGTGCTGGGTTTTACCCTCTGCTACATCCTGATCCGCCTGTCGACCTACAAATTCTATCGCGCGATCAACGAAGAGCTGATCGTGAAGCGTGCGCGCTCAGGATCTCATTTTATGGAGTCGCTGTACGGCATTGCGACGATCAAATCCCTCAACCTGAAGCACCGGCGTTCTCAGCACTGGCTGAATACCAACATTGATGCCAGTAACGCCACCTTACGGCAGACGAAATTCGACATGATGTTCGGTGGGGTGAATAGCTTTATCAACTCTCTCGATCAGGTGGTGATTCTGTGGCTGGGGGCGATGATGGTGATTGAGAACAACATGACCCTTGGGATGTTTATGGCCTTCAACGCCTACCGCGGGCAGTTTGCCGAACGGGCCTCATCGTTGATTAATCTGACTATCCAGCTGAGGATGCTGTCATTACATAATGAACGTATTTCCGAAATAGCCTACAGCGAGCCGGAAAAAGAGCTGCCGGTGCGCAAAGTATTTGAAGAAAGCGTCGGCGTGTCGCTGGAGATTAAGAACGTCAGCTATCAGTACGATGCGCTGTCGAAGCCGATTTTCTCCAATGTGAATATCACCATCGCTCCGGGCGAATCCGTGGCGCTGATCGGCACCTCCGGCATTGGGAAAACCACCTTGTTAAAAGTGATGTCTGGTCTGCTGCAGCCGGACAGCGGCGAAATATTTATCGGCGGTTTTGACGTGAATAAAATCGGCATCAATAACTTCCGCGCCAGTACCGCCTGCGTTCTGCAGGAAGACCGCCTGTTTTCCGGTTCGATAGCCGATAACATCGCCGGTTTCGATGATGAACAGGATATGGAACTGGTGCTGGAGTGCGCGATGAAGTGCAATATTCACCATGAAATCATGATGATGCCTATGGGATACGAAACGATGATCGGCGAGCTGGGGGGCGGGATCTCCGGCGGGCAGAAACAGCGCCTGCTGATTGCACGCGCGCTGTATCAGAAACCCAATGTGCTGTTTATGGATGAAGCGACCAGCCACCTTGATGTTAACAACGAAAAGATGATTAATGCGTCAATCGTCGCGCTGAATATCACGCGTATTATCGTGGCGCACCGTCCTTCGACCATTGAAAGCGCAGACAGGATTATCGATCTTTCCCAGCCAATGACCGGCTGAGTGAATGAACCAGCGGCGATTCCGTTGCCGCTGGAGTAACGACTGCTGCTCCCGGCGAATCATGCCGGGAGCAGACTGAACACGCGTCAGAGCTTACCAGTTATCCAGAATGCGCTGGCGCACTTCCTGCGGATAGCCCTGTTCGAATGAAGCGTGCAGATGGCGGGTGGTTTGCAGCGTATCGAACACCACCTTGGCACCTTTACCCGCCACGTACTCCTCTTCTTCGTAGCACTGCGGCAGGCGGATGACGCGCTGATCTTCAAACACCGCGCGGCGACCCACCGGATGCACGCGGGTGGACAGCACCCATACCACCTCACGCAGGTTGGTCGGATCGAAGTCGTCATCCACCACGTAGACCTTCGGAATAAACACCATTGCGCTGGTTTTAAACAGCACTTCACCAATGCGCTGTGACAGCTCTTCGCTGGACATACCCGGCAGCAGCTCGCGCCAGTTTTCCGGCATGACAATCAGCAGCCAGTGCACCGTTGAATCTTCCGGAATCCAGGCCGCTTTGACCGGCAGTTCCGCTTCCCTCAGATAGGTCAGCGCATCGGCCGCCAGCCCCATCGCCCACAGCGTGTGGGATTCATCGGTTGGACGGCCGGTGATCGACATTGGCCAGATCGGATCGTCGCGGTAGGTAATGGTTTCCACATGGAAGGTGGGCTGGGCGGAAGAGCCGGAGCCAAGGTAGCCGCCGTACTCGCCGTACGGGCCTTCCTGACAGTCGCGGGTAATTGATACGTGCCCTTCAATCACAATCTCAGCGGTGGCCGGTACATCCAGATCGATGCTGACCGCTTTCACCACTTCGACGGGCGCACCGGCCAGCGTGCCAATGTAATCCGCTTCGTCGGCGTGTGCCGGGATCGGAATACCGGAAACGCAGGAGATCGCCGGGGCAGGGCCCTGTACCAGTGCGTATGGCATCGGCTCACCGATCTTCACCCACTCCGCCCAGATCTGGCCAATATGCTGGCTGGGAACGATCAGACCGACCATTCTTTTCCCGTCAACCTTCATCACGCGAGCGATGGACCAGTTCACCCATTTCCCGTCCGGGGTTTTCACAATCAGCGTGCCCCAGGTATTGGCGTAGCGACCGCCATCCTTGTCGTGGGCAAACGGAATAGGGAAGCGGTCGAGGGTGGCCTGTTCGCCGCGCAGGATGTTCTGCTGGCACGGCGCGGCGGAGGACTCTACACGCACCGGCGGAATGCCAGGCTTGTGGCGGGCGGCCGACAGCGCTTCAACGATCTCCAGGCCGGTGGATTCCGGCGCAAGGCCCAGCGACATCGCCACGCGGGCATACGGCATATCGCTGCGTGAAGAGAGCGATGCCGGTGCGCCAAACAGGCGGAAACCGGATTCTACCCCAGTGATATGATGAAACAGCGGAGCGGGGGACTGGATTTCGTAGCTGCGGCGGGTGATGGCACTTGGCTCAAAATCGCAGTCGACCTCGCGGGTCACATGCATAATGTCGCCCATGGCATCCAGCGCATCGATAAAACTCCTTAAATCATCGTAATACTTCATCCGGCTCTCCTGATTCGTAGCGGAAGATGGCGGGCGTTAGCCCCAGCGTTTTGTGAGATCGTTGTCAAGACCGAACTGATCGAGAATGCGCGAGACAAAATGATTGATAATGTCATCAATGCTGGCCGGATTGTTATAGAAGGCGGGCATGGGCGGCAGCATCATCGCGCCGGCGCGCGACAGCGCCAGCATATTTTCCAGATGGATCACGTTCAGTGGTGATTCGCGTGGCACCAGTACCAGTTTTCGCTGCTCTTTCAGCGTAACATCAGCCGCGCGGGCGATAAGGCCATCGCCGTAGCCGCCACGTATGGCGGCGAGGGTTTTCATACTGCAGGGCACCACCACCATGCCGTCGACGCGGAAGGAGCCGCTGGAAATCGCTGCGGCCTGGTCGTGTTCGCTGTAAGTCCTGGAGGCGAGGGCGATAACGTCCTGTACACTGTAGGGTGTTTCCATTTGAATCGTGGCGCGGGCCCACTTGGAGATCACCAGGTGAGTTTCCACGTCCAGGTCTTTCAGTGCGGTAAGCAGGCGAACGCCAATTGCCGCGCCTGTAGCACCGGTCATGCCGACAACAAGCTTCATGTGGTTCTCTTTTGCTAAACTTTTGGGTTATAGTTTGAGTATAAACAGTTTGAGTTCGAACTATAAGATTATCGTTTTAAGGAGTCAAGACGGTCCATGTCACAAAATCCTGACTTAATTGTTGCCGCTCCTCTGTGGCCGCACGGCGACACCTCGCTGATGCACCTTGTGCGCCGCGCCGGGCAGCACTCCACAACCTGCTGGGCTCAGTGCGTTGATACCGGTTTGTCCGCCGTGCAGTACGCCATTCTGGTGGTGCTGGCGGAAGAAACCTGTTGCGATCAGCAAACGCTGGGAAACCGCGCCGGGTTTGACAAAGCAACGGGCACGTATGTTATCGACCGGATGACCAAAAGCGGGTTAGTCAGCGTCGTCGTCGATCCGGATAACCGCCGCCGTAAGCTGGTGTCGATGACGGCTGACGGTGAAATCATGCTGGCACGGATGGTGGAACAGGCAAAAAGCGCAGAAAAAACCATCGCTTCCGGCCTGAACGAACAGGACATTCGCGATCTGAAGCGCCTGCTGAGCAAGCTGGGCGGATTACAGGAGCCCTGAGAATCATGCAGCAACAGATAGCGACTGAACAAAACGGTGAATCCAAGCCCGATCTGACCATCGGCTTTCTGCTGATGAAACAGTTCACTCTCGCGTCAGTGGCGGGGCTGGTAGAGTCGCTGCGCTTTGCAGCCGATGAATCTTTCTCCAGCCGCCAGATTTTCTGCCGCTGGGAATGGATGACCTGCGATGATCAGCCGGTCACCGCCAGCTGTGGACTGCCCGTATCACCGACGGCGGCGCTCGATTTTTCCCGCAACTGGGATTACTTCGTGGTGGCCGGTGGGCTGCTGGAGGAGACGCGCCAGCCGCCGCAGTGGCTGCTGCATGCGCTCAGAGAGATTCATGCGCGCAATATCCCGATCATCACTCTGTGCAGCGGGGCTTTTGTGGCGGGTAATGCCGGTCTGCTGGACGGGCGACAGTGTGCGATTCACTTCACCACCCGCGATGAGTTTCGCCTGCGCTTTCCGAAAGCGATCCCGGTGATCGATAAAACCTACATCAAAGACGGCGGCATTATCTCCTGCCCGGGGGGAACGGCTATCGATCTGGCAGCCGATCTGATCCGCCAGCACTGTGGGCTGGTACGATCGCAGAAGGTGCTGAAGTACCTGCTGGTGGATGATACGGCGATACCTGCCAGCCGGGCGAAGCAGAAAGAGAATCAGAACCCGCCGGACGTCTATGAAAACGATGTGGTTAATAAGGTGATCGAGCTGATGAAGCACCACCTCGATTCGCCGGTTCCTTTAACCGAAGTGGCTGCTTTTGCCGGAGTCACGTTCCGTCAGCTGAACCTGATTTTTACCAAATGCACCAGCTATTCGGCGGCGGTGTACTGGCGACGGATGAGGCTGGAACAGGCGCGCAAGCTGATGGCCGACTCCAGCAACAGCATCAACGCCATCGCTGCCGCCACCGGCTTTGCCGATGCCTCACATCTGATCGCCTGGTTCCGCAAGCAGTATGGCGAAACGCCCAGCTCTTACCGAAAACGCCGCAGGGAAGTGGAAAAGCTGATTAAACCGTGAAAGCAGGGGCTGCGATGCAGCCCCGAGGTGAGTTTACCAGGCGTTATTCTTGGACAGATTCGCCCTGGCTGCGGCCGCTTCAGGCCGCTCATCGCTCAGCGAGGCGGCATCTTCCAGGCTGCGTGAGGCGGTTTCCGGTGCCAGGAACCAGGACACAATCAGCCCCACGGCGGTGATCCCGGCAGCGATGTACATCGTTGCGCCAATGCCGATCGTCTGTAGCGAAACCGGGATCAGCCAGGTGCCGATCGCCGCCCCAATCCGCGACATCGATGTACCAATCCCCACCGCACCGGCACGGATCTCCGTCGGGAAGATCTCATTTGGATAGACCAGCTGCAGCACCTGCGCACCGCCGATAAACAGCGCGTAGGTGCCGAACAGCAGCAGGATCACCGGTGACGGCCCGTCGCGCAGCATGCCAAGCAGCGCCAGCGCCAGGCCGGACCACAGGAAACTTTGCAGCAGCAGTTTACGGCGTCCCAGCGTGTTCACCAGCCGGGTAGCGATAATACAGCCGATAACGAACAGCAGCGTAATCGCCACCGAACCGTAAGAGGCCCAGCCGCCGCTGAGGTGCAGGGCATCCAGCACCTTCGGCGCAAAGGCGTAGACGGCAAACACCGGGATGACCGAGCAGGTCCAGAAAATGGTAATAAACGCCATGCGCTTGCCGTAGCCGGAGTGCAGCAGGCTCCTGAACGACAGGTGCTTATTTTCCGACTGTGTGGGCAGGTTTTTCAGGCTGAAGTCGTTGCCATAAACCTGGCGAATAACGACTTCGGCTTCGGCATGGCGTCCTTTACTGATGAGCCAGCGCGGCGATTCCGGCGTGCCTAAGCGGATCAGGAACAGCAGCAGGCCAATCACTGCGGTGCTGGCCAGCGTTATGCGCCAGGCTTCTGCCCCGCCAAAGTAGAGAATCGCTTCGCCGGTCATATAGGCGGTGGCGGCACCGGCAAACCACAGGATGGTCAGTGTTGCCAGGCACGGCCCACGGTATTTTTTTGGCAGAAATTCGACCAGAAACGCGGTGGCTACCGGGTACTCAATCCCCACCGCCACGCCGCTGAGCAGGCGCAGAATAAACAGCATTTCACCGCTTTGTACCCAGAACTGGGCCAGCGAGCAGAGGATAAACAGCGTAGGGCCAACGAAATAGATCAGACGCCTGCCGAGGCGATCGGTCAGTACGCCGCCCAAAAAGCCGCCAAAGAAGATACCGATCAGCGCCGATGCGGCAATCAGCCCTTCCCAGAAGGCGTTGAGCCCCAGCGCCGGGGAGACTTTGGTCATGGCGATGCCGATGATGCTCAGCACGTAGCCATCGACAAAGGAGCCGCCGCCGGAGCGAACGGTCAGTAATCGGTGGAAGCGGCTCAGCGGCACGTCTTCAACAGAAATATGAGCAGACATGGTAACTCCTGTTTTTTCTCCGATACCGTTGAATAAAAAGCACAACATAATGACTGTAATAAACATGAAAGCGAGGGATGCTTATTACGGTCACGGGGTTTATTACTTTTAATCACAGCATTAACGGGATTATTTTAAACCAGATAAATCCACCAGAATGTTATCCGGAGCAGGTTGTTTTCATTAATTGATTAAGCAGGTGAACGGTTATTATCAGTTTTTTTATATTCTATAAACTCTCCTTCGGTTAAAGAGGATGGAACAGGAATTGTTTTTGTTTAAAATTCAGTGAGTACGATCTGTAGAGGTTGGGAGGAGAGTCCTCCTCCCGGGGTAAAAGCTAAGAGGCCTTACAGGAGAGCTTTTTTTCAGCCACCGTGCGGGTTGCCCACCAGCAGGCGAGAGAACCGAGACTGACCATCGCGGTGCCCTGCCAGAAGGAAACCGAAAGCTGCGAATTGAGCATAAACGCCGCCAGAACCGCAGAGATAATCGGAATAAAGTAGGATGCCGCCGCCAGAATGGTGACGTTCCCGTGCAGAATACCCACGTTCCAGGCTGCGTAACCGAAGCCCATCGCCATGGCCGCCAGCGCCAGATTAATCCAGACTTTCGCTGATAAAACAAACTCGGGCTGCGGCGACAGCAGGAATTTCACCCACAGGGTTAGCGCAGTTAAAATAAAGAACAGCGTAATGCCGTTGCTGCCCTGCGCAATTCTTTTCGTTACCACACAATAGATTGCCCAGATAATTGCACCGCTAAATGCCAGACCATAGCTGAGCGGGTTATCCATTATATTGCTGGCCATTTCGCTCAGTGAAAATCCGCTGTCACCACCCAGCACGCGGCAAATTCCCATGACTGAAATAATAACGCCAGGAATAATTAACAGGCTGGTTTTCTGCCGGTTAACAATAACCGATAAAACAATGGTCATACTGGGCCACAGATAATTCACCATACCGACTTCAATCGCCTGGCGGCCGGAGTGGGTGAACCCCAGCGACAGCGACAGGCACAGCTCGTAGCAAACAAACAGCACGCTGCCGATAATCAGATAGCTGCGTGGAAACTTGCGGATGTTGGGGAAGCCGATGGTGAACAGCAGCAGCACGGCGCTGCAGGTGTAAATCAGCGCTGCGCCGCCAATCGCACCAAATCCTTCACTGACGCTCTTAATCAATCCCACAATCGCGCTCCAAAGCAGGATGGCAATCAATCCTGTGAGCGTCGCTTTGTTCTGGGGCATAGCCTTCTACCTCTGTTTACGGTGTTCGCCAGCGAACCGGACGGATATCTGTTAAAACCTGGTTAAATGCAGCATCAAAATTATGCTTCCTGGCCGGGGCTGTAAATATGCCAGATAGCGTAATAATCTCATAATGTGATCGTTATCTGAAATCATGTAGAAAATTTTTCCCATTTTAAAATAGTTTTAATTTGCTGATTTTTAACATTTAAAAAAATAATTTCGTATGAACGTACCATTCATACGAATTTTTTTTGTATTTTACGGGTATACAAAAAAATCCCCTTCATTGACCTGTCAAACCGGGCTGTGCAAATTGTTAACAAACGTCGCCATTTTCTGCCGCAAAGCGGGTGATTTTGGTCCTGATTTTCGCTCTGGAGGTTAACGTGTTGACATTTGATGGTATCTTCACCCCGGCTATCACCCCTTACGCCGCCGATGGCAGCATTGATTTCGCTCGCTTTGCCGACGTGCTGGAATCGCTGATTGAAGCCCGCGTACACGGCATTATCATCGGCGGTTCTACCGGTGAATACTACGCGCAAACCACCGAAGAGCGCCTGGCGCTGGTGGAACATGCCCGCAAGGTGATTGGCAACCGCCTGCCGCTGGTGGTGGGGACGGGAGCTATCCGCACGGAAGATGCCGTTGCTTTTGCGCAGCACGCCCGCGAACACAAGGCCGACGCCATTCTGGTGACCTCGCCACCTTACGCGCTGCCAACCGAACTGGAAAATGCCCACCACGCGCTGACCGTGGATAAAGCCGCTCAGCTGCCGATCATGCTTTACAACTACCCGGGCCGTATGGGTATCAGCATGGGTGAAACCTATTTCACCGAAGTCAGCAAATCGAAAAACGTGGTGGCGATTAAAGAAAGCTCCGGCGATCTGAACAACCTGCATCTGCTGGCCATCAAATACCCGAACATTGCGCTGTCCTGCGGCTGGGACGACCTGGCGCTGGAGTTCTTCGCCTGGGGCGCACGCAGCTGGGTTTGTGCTGGCTCTAACTTTATTCCACGCGAGCACGTTGCGCTGTACGAAGCCTGTGTCATTGAGAAGGACTTCGCCAAAGGCCGTAAGATCATGGCGGCGATGATGCCGCTGATGAACTTCCTCGACGGCGGTAAGTTCGTGCAGTCCATCAA
This sequence comes from Erwinia sp. S43, assembly GCF_016624745.1. Classification (NCBI taxonomy): domain Bacteria; kingdom Pseudomonadati; phylum Pseudomonadota; class Gammaproteobacteria; order Enterobacterales; family Erwiniaceae; genus Erwinia; species Erwinia sp. S43. Next base: position 43,000 of record NZ_JACVTX010000014.1, read on the forward strand.
ATACGGTTGCGATCTGGCCGGTCTGACCTCAGGCCCGGTGCGTGCACCGCTGCTGGCGCTGGATGAAGAAGAGAAAGCGCAGCTGCAGGCTGTGATTGAAGGCGTAAAACGCAACGTCGCAGCGGTTACCGGGTAAGGGGATAGCATGAGCCAGATTCAGACATTAAATGATGTGGCCGCTGTGGTTGAGGGGCTGAAATTTTCCGATAAGGCATTTATTAACGGTCGCTTTGTGGCGGCAGCCTCCGGCAAAACCCTGCCAACCACCAACCCGGCGACCGGCGATAAGCTGGCCGATCTCGCCGCGTGCGATATTACCGACGTGAACAGCGCCGTTGACGCAGCACGCGCCGCATTTGACGCTGGTAGCTGGAGCCAGCTGCCGCCGGGCGAGCGTAAAGCGGTGCTGCTGAAACTGGCGGCACTGATGGAGCAGGAAGTCACCGAGCTGGCGGTACTGGAAAGCCTCGACAGCGGTAAGCCGGTCAGCGAATGCCTGGCGGTAGACGTGCCGGAAACCATTCACATTATTAAGTGGTACGCGGAAGCGATCGATAAGCTCTACGATCACACCGCCCCGGTGGGTAACGGCGCGATGGCGCTGGTGGTACGTGAACCGATTGGCGTGGTGGGCTGCGTGCTGCCGTGGAACTTCCCGCTGCTGATGCTGGCGTGGAAAATCGGCCCGGCGCTGGCGGCAGGCTGCTCGGTGGTAGTGAAACCGGCCGAACAGACTTCACTGACTTCGCTGCGCGTGGCGGAACTGGCCTTTGAGGCGGGCGTACCCGCTGGCGTGCTGAATATCGTTACCGGCACCGGCAAGGATGTGGGCGAGCCGATTGGCCTGCATGCGGATATCGATATGGTCAGCTTTACCGGCTCCACTGCGACCGGCCGCCGTTTCCTGCACTATTCGGCCGACTCTAACCTGAAAAAAGTGGTGCTGGAGTGCGGCGGTAAAAACCCGGCGGTGGTCTTTGATGATGCTGAGGACCTGGCAACCGTGGCCGGACACGTGCTGAACGGCGCCTTCTGGAACATGGGTGAGAACTGCTCTGCCACTTCGCGCCTGCTGGTGCAGGAAGGGGTGAAGGATCGCCTGCTGGCGCTGATCGCCGAGCAGATCGGCAGCTGGCCGATGGGCAACCCGCTCGATCCGGAAAACCGCCTGGGCACGATGATCTCCGCCGATCACTTCAGCAAGGTCAGCGGCTATCTGGAAACGGCACGCCAGGAAGGGCTGCGCATCGTGCAGGGCGGCGACACCGAGAACGGCATTTACGTCCAGCCAACGGTGATCGACGGCGTGACGCCGCAGAGCGCACTGTTCCGTGAAGAGATCTTCGGGCCGGTACTGTGCATCACCACCTTTAAAACCGAAGCCGAAGCGATTGCGCTGGCCAACGACACCCCTTACGGGCTGGCGGCATCGGTCTATACCGGCAAACTGAACCGCGCTATTCGCGTCTCCCGTGCCGTGCGTGCCGGTACGGTAACGGTGAACTGCTTTGGTGAAGGCGATGCCACCACGCCGTTTGGCGGCTACAAGCAGTCCGGCTTCGGCGGGCGTGATAAATCCGCCTTCGCGCTGGATCAGTACACCGAGCTGAAAACCATCTGGATTGATGTACCGGGTGCCGACAGCTAAGTCTTAGCTTTGACCCTCCGCTGCCCGCTATTCCCGGTGGGCAGCGCTTACTCTGCCAACATTCCCAGTCCTGAGAGGGCAGGGTGTACCGCTTTTCCCGCCAGAATCGCTCTACTCTAGTGTTAAAATTGCCTCGCGATGAATTTCGTTACCTGTTGATTATACGTAAGTCTTGGCTGATTGATGAAAGTGTTATGTCGATCCAGGTATCGCATGAAATATTTGAATTATTTTTGCTGTATACGCACTTTTTCTGTAGGTTAATCGGCATGGGATAGCGCGTTTCTCGCGCAAACATTGAAGATGATGGCGTTCAGGAGGCAACATTGAGATCGGGTAAAGCTGCACTATATGAGGATTTAAAACGTCTCATTTTAACCATGGAACTCGATCCCGACGAGCTGCTGGATGAAGCCAGCCTGACGGCACAGTACGGTTTATCGCGCACGCCGGTAAGAGAAGTCTTCCAGCGGCTGGCCGGTGAGGGCTATCTGGAGATTGTGGAAAAACGCGGCGTGCGGGTGATCCCAATGAGCCACTCCAGCCTGCGCAATTTCTTCCTCGTTGCCCCCATGATCTATGCCGCCACCGGGCGCCTGGCGGTGCAGAACTATAAGCCCTCGCAGATGAAGGCGCTGAAGGAAACGCAGAAGCGCTTCCGCAAAGCGGTGCAAACCCGCGATGCCGAAGCGCTGGCGCTGGAAAATAACCGCTTCCATGAAATCATGGGCGAGATGGCGGCCAACCCCTATCTGCAACCGAGTCTGGGCCGCCTGCTCATCGATCACTGCCGTATTGGCCACACCTTCTTCCGCCCGCAGAATGCCGATATGGAACGCCGCCTGCAACTCGCTGCCGAGCACCACGACGCGTTTATCGTCGCTATTGAAGCGCGCGACGAGCAGGCCGTGGTTGACCTGGTGTTCGAGCACTGGGAGCTTTCCCGCGAGAATATGGAAATCTTTATTGCGCCGCAGGGGCTGAAGGCGGACTTTTAGCCGCTTTTTATAACGCGTTATTACTAACGATTAATCACGAATAAAGGCCAGCAGGTCGGCATTGATCACATCCGCATGGACGGTATGCATGCCGTGTGGGTAGCCCGGATAAATAATCAGTTTGCTGTTGGCCAGCAGTTTATCCTGCAATACCGCTGCGGCTTTGTAAGGCACAACCTGATCGTCGTCGCCCTGCATCACCAGCGTTGGTACGGTAATCGCTTTTAAATCTTCGGTCTGATCGGTTTCAGAGAAAGCCTTGATACCTTCATAATGCGCCTGAGCGCTGCCGGTCATGCCCTGACGCCACCAGTTCTGGATGGTGCCTTGTGACACCTGTGCACCGTCACGGTTGAAGCCATAAAATGGACCTGATGCGACATCAAGATAGAACTGAGCACGGTTGGCAGCCAGACCTGAACGGAAGCCGTCGAAAACCTCCAATGGGGTGCCTTCAGGATTGTCAGCGGTTTTCAGCATCAGCGGCGGTACAGCGCTGATCAGCACTGCCTTAGCGACGCGGCCCTGCGGCTGGCCATACTTCGCGACGTAACGAGCCACCTGACCACCACCGGTAGAGTGACCGATATGAACCGCGTTCTTTAAATCCAGATGCTCAACCACGGCGGATGCATCGGCTGCATAGTGGTCCATGTCATGGCCTTCGCTCACCTGGTCAGAACGTCCGTGGCCACGACGATCGATGGCGATGACGCGGAAGCCTTCAGCCAGGAAGAACAGCATCTGGCTGTCCCAGTCATCTGCACTCAACGGCCAGCCGTGATGAAACACAACGGGCTGCGCGTCTTTCGATCCCCAGTCTTTGAAATAGATATTTACACCATCATCAGTCGTTACAAATGCCATGAAGCGTACTCCTTTATGAGGAAAGATCTTTTTCTTCTACGGAATGTGTATTCCGGAAGACTTTAGGCAGGAACCATTTCAATATCATGAACATATTATCAATGGGTTTTAAACGTATTGGTGGTTGCATTAATGTCTAATGTTTCCAAAACCATAGTAGATAAATATTCTCAATATTTTTTGCAAACTATGCCATTTGGAAAACTTAGGTCATGAGTGGACTCCGCCCCTGGCTTTTTTCCATTCAGAAACGGAATGCTGGCGTGATAATCACACCTCGGAACTGAGTTTGCGGCAGAGATGCCAGAATGCGAACGGGGCCTTGTCTCTGAAGGATGCCGGGTGCAAAATCGAGGCTGGCTCATACTCTATAAGCAGAGCCCTCCCCATTCTGCTCTGGGCTGAATGAGCTCCTCCGAATTTTAAAGATATCCAGTGAAAGGATTCAGATGATGGCATTTGAAGAAAAGAAGCAAAAGGCAATCGCGCTGATGGAAGAAAAAAAGATGTGGCGGAGCAACTATGCGCCACCGATCCTGCGTTTGTGTTGGAAGCTTGGGGCTAATGTACCGCCCTCACCGTTTGCCCCTTTCTGGCTGAATACGTTGTTATATACCGCCTGGTTCGGCCCTATTTGGGGCGTTTGCATGTGGTTTAGCCGCTGGCAAAATCAGGACTTCAGCGTGTTGCGTGCGGTGTCTACTGCCCTCATTACGGGTTTGCTGTTTGGTATATCCATGGCGCTATTTCACTATTGGGGCAGGTGGAAAAACAAACTACCCGACTGGAAGAGCCTTTGATAGGGCGGTGCTCTAAACCACATGAGCTGGTGTTTGATGAATCGGGATTAGCGTATGACGATCTCCTGATAGGGTATATTCAGTGTGTTGGGAGATCTCTGTAGGTGAGTGGTTTTTAGCGGGATAATTGCAATACCATCTATATTATGCGGCGGAAAGCACTAAGCCGCCAAACAGACCCAGAGGGCTTTTTATCTTCTTGAGAAGTTACCAGGCATCCAACACAAACTACCTGATAGAACTATCTTCAAGGCTCAGCAAAAAAATGATAAGAGAGATTTATTCCATAAAATAACTGCGTGTAACTATATTATCTGATGTATATTGCTGAAAGGATTAACAATAAAGGACGATGTAAAATGCCAATTCCAGCTTATCTGTGGCTTAAAGATGATGGCGGTGCGGTGATCAAGGGAAGTGCGGATGTGCAGCACCGGGAAGGTAGTATTGAAGTTGTCGGGTTTTCTCATGCAATAACGCTTCCGGTTGACTCCCAGACGGGGAAAGCTACGGGCAAACGAAAGCATGCGCCTATCTCATTCGAAAAAGACTTTGATTCTTCCAGCCCCTATCTATTCAAAGCCGTGACAACGGGCCAGAAGCTCATGTCAGCAGAGTTCAAATGGTACCGTATCAACGATGCAGGTCAGGAGGAGGAGTACTACAACATGCTTCTGGAAGGCGTGATGGTGATCTCCTTCAGCCCAGGTATGCCCAACACGAAAATCGCTGGTCTTGGCGGCATTAATCACAGCGAATCGGTGTCATTGATGTACGAGAAAATCACCCATAAATACTGTGACGGGAACGTGCAGCACTCGGATGCCTGGAATGAGCGGTGACACAAGGGGCAGGTGCCCCTTTTTAAGGCGCAATGTAGGCAATAAGGTAAATGACTGCTATCACAGCGGTAACAGTCAGGACGGTTTTAAGTAGTTTATTCAGAAACACTCTCATATAACTGTTTTGTAATTCCGGCCTTTTCATCAGACAGGGGGCCGTCATTATTGCTGAATAAACGGGGACGGTTAATAACAGATCCAGGTAAATATTTAACTCGTCAAATATCATCATGGTCTGCTCACCCATGCCCGCAACGCCCCTCCATCCTGATACGGTATAAACGAACTCCCAACTGATGATGCGCTCGCCAAGTGAGAAATAGCCATCAGTCATAACGACTGCAATGAATGAGGCAATGAAAATCGCAAACCCCATAAGCTTACGGGCAGCTTGTGCCATTAGCGATAACCTCTATTTTTCCGTATGCCCTCAATTTCGAATTGGGAATATCAAATTTTTCCGTATTCAGGATGATCTCCCGCAACCTTAGAAAATCAGTCCGGTGCACCAGAGTAATACATCCTTCTGAAATACTGCCGGGGTGTAGCCTGAATCCCCCTCTTTCGACGCCCTCGATAAAGGTTGTGTCATCAATACTCCCATCAGCACGAAAAAGCGCAAACCATTCATAATGATTGATGATGGAAAGGGTCTTGATGGATTTGTAAACGTCTATCCCCGCCGCCCGGACCCTATTTTTCCAGTCTCCGGTAGGTCTGTCTACGATGTAATAGTTGCCGGGAGGGATCGGGCCCAGCTTCGACATGTGGCCGCACCCGCCTTTGTTCATGTAGACCTGCTGCCCGGAAAACGCCATGAAAGTGCCAACGCCGTAGATCGTTAGTGGTGCAATATCCGCACCGTTTAGAATAAACTTCCCCTGTAATGCCATCCGTGAACGCCCCTATAGTAAACCATGTGTATTATATGGTTTTTGGGGGATAATAACAGATAACATTCGAAGAACCTGTGGAGTTTCACATGATAAACGTCAGAATGGTTGTTCTGATTCTGAACTCTATATCTACATTCTCTGCACAAAATCGGTGATGTTTTGCAGCGTTGACTTGCCCCCAGAATTAGATACAACCGTCAGTTAGTAATGTCGGTTTGTTTGCCTTCACATTTTTCATTTCGCCACCGTGCTGCAAACTCTGATGGCGTCTGATAATTTAGTGCCGGATGTGGACGACACTCGTTATAATCCTGCCGCCAGTCGTTAATGATTTTCCTGGCGTGAACGATATCGCTGAACCAGTGCTCATTCAGACATTCATCGCGAAATCGTCCGTTAAAGCTCTCAATAAATCCGTTCTGCATTGGCTTGCCCGGTTGGATTAAGCGTAACTCAACAGCATGCTCAAAGGCCCATTGATCCAGTGTGCGGCAAGTGAACTCCGGCCCCTGGTCCGTTCTTATCGTCGCCGGATAGCCCCGAAAAATTGCAATACTGTCCAGAATACGCGTGACCTGAACGCCTGAAATCCCGAATGCGGTGATAATTGTCAGACACTCCTTCGTGAAGTCGTCCACACAGGTCAGGCACTTGATCCTGCGACCGGTGGCCAGCGCGTCCATGACGAAATCCATTGACCAGGTCAGGTTGGGTGCCGCCGGGCGGAGCAGCGGCAGACGTTCCGTTGCCAGGCCTTTACGACGTCGTCTGCGTTTTACGCCCAGCCCGCTGAGATGATAAAGGCGGTACACGCACTTGTGATTAACACGAAGGCCTTCACGGCGCAGTAACTGCCAGATGCGGCGGTAGCCAAAACGTCTGCGATCCAGTGCCAGTTCAGTGATGCGCCCTGAAAAATGCGTATCAGCCGCCGGACGCTGAGCCTCATAGCGGCAGGTCGACAGAGGCAAACCTGTAAGCCTGCAGGCACGGTGTTGCGACAGGCCCGTTGTCTCACACATGACTTCCGCGGTTTCCCGCTTATGGTCTTTTCGGCCCAGAGCCACCTGAGGCGCCTCCTTATCCAGCATAGCTTCAGCGAGCAGCTTCTTTAGTCTGGCGTTCTCTTCCTCAAGCGACTTCAGGCGCTTAACCTCAGGCACTTCCATACCGCCATACTTCTTACGCCATGTGTAAAACGTGGCGTCTGAAATAGCATGCTTGCGGCAGAGCTCACAGGCAGAAATCCCGGCTTCAGCCTCGCGGAGGATACTGATGATCTGTTCGTCGCAAAAAATGCTTCTTCTTGGGGGAACTTATGAAGATATTACTAACATCGCGGTGTATTAATCAGTGGGGAGCAGATCAGTGAAGCTGCTTGGTGGCTGGACAAACTCTTTTAGGGTTATGAGTGAGTTACACACACTTTTAGTGGACACAATGCATATGAATTGTACAATGTATTTCCATCATGTCCAGAAATCGAGATAAGAAATGAAAGAATTTTGGGATATCTTTGGTAGCCCCCCTTTTGTAGCCATAGCTTGGGTCTGTACAGTTGCCAGCTGCATCTATGCCTTTGTCCAACAAAGCAATGTGACTAAGATTAAACAGAAATTCAATGCTCTGAACATCACTCATAATGAGCTTGAGCTTAAAAATAACACACTTCAACAAAATAATGAGTCTTTGGAAATTTCGAATAATGATTTAAAGATTAAAAATATAAATCTTGAACAAAAAATAATCGAAATTGAAAAAAATGATATTCACCATAACAATCAAGAAGTGCATCAGCATGGCCAAAACAACTTTAACCAAGGTGTAATCAAAGGTGACTTTAATTACACTAAATAAGAGTCCTGGGCTTGTCTATGTGTGAAACAATATTTGACATTAAAAATATCGAAGGGAACTTCTACAATGTAGCGTCTCCGGAGAGCAATGTTGACTCTATTATCAATGTTATCATTGCTGATATTTCATCGGTTAAAGTGAGGATTGACCGTGGAGATCGATCTTTTCCGGCTAGTGTTGCTACGAAAATCGATCACAACATGCTTAAAACTAAGCGTCGTATAGTTTTACAATACAAGTTTTACTCCTCACATATTGAAAGAGCCTACACTCTTGCAGAACAAAACATAATAAATGGAAAACAGACTGCGATGGAATTGCTTAATGATATGTACTGTAAATCTCTAGAGAAGTATGAAATCGATTCTTTTGAGCCAGATATAGTACAAGTACGGCAGCACGCTGATGACATTATCAGCGATGTAATCAAACAACTGAGGAGCTTTGTTTACAATTCAGCCAATGCAACCAAATACAAAGAACAGGTAGAAATTGGCCTAAATGTAGTTGTTGCTCATGCTTTTGTCGAATGCTGTGTCTTGGAGAACCCTAACAATGCTACCAATTAAAGGCTCTCACCCAGAGATGAATGTTCTCTACATCGGTGGATTTATTCTCAAGAAACTTCATGAACGCAAAAAAAAATGTATGACGCTCACCCAGTTAATGAATGTTGGGACCAAAGAGCTTTCCATTTCTGTAGACTACATAATTTTAGCGCTCGACTGGTTGTATATTATTTCTGCTGTTGGCTACAATAGCAAAGAGGTTTTTATCAATGAAATTGCTTAGGTTTATCTTAGAGATCGATGGTGAGGTAAAACGAAGTGTACCATTTTTCGACAACTTAAATATCATTACAAGTAAAAAGGAATCTGATGCACCAGGCAACAGCGTGGGTAAATCTACTTTAGGACGAATTCTAGATTACTTGTTTGATGGCTCAATTAGCCCAATCTACATTGATGATGAGTTTCAAACACCAAAACGAGAGATTGAACATCTTTTCACCAATAGTGAAGTTTACGTATCACTTGAATACCTAGGCATAGACAATCAATACAGTGTCGTCAAACGTAGACTTTCTACTGATACAGAGTTGCAAAACTACATTTTGAATGGGCGTGAAGTAACAAATAAAGAGTATATCTCCCATATCATGAGTAGCATTTTTAATGTTTATTCTGCGAAACCAACTATTAGAAAACTAGCTCCGAAATTTTTTAGAACAACACAGCACCGTATGACAAAAACAGTTAACTTTGATAATGGGAGGAACGTTTCTAAGTCGGATGTTAATACTGTTTTTCTATATTTGTTCAATTTTAATGACACTGAAATACTTAGTAAAATTCATAAGTTAAAGACCACTATCAAGAGATATGACAGAAATCTAAAAGTATTCAACAGTGTGATCTCTCAAGATAAAATTGTTGGTTCGATAGCTAAAATAAAAGGTGAGCTTGCTAAGTTGGAAAAGTCCCTCTTATCGTCTGAAAAAGGGATCGATAAACTAGAAATTGTATCAAAAATCAACATGATTGATGATGAGCAAAACTCTTTGTCTAATGAGATATTGTCGTTGGATTTAAAGATAAAAAATATATTTGAAACTAACGAAATACTAAAAAATAATGAGCAGAATTATTTACTGGATGAGTTGAAGGCAATATATAAGTATGCATCTGTTAAAATAGAGTCTACGCTTGAAGATTATCAGCAAGCACTTGTATTTCATAACCATCTTCTAAGTACTAAGCGTGAGTTTGTTTCTCATGGCTTGGATAAGCTTCAAGAGGAACATGAAAAGGCAATTGTCAAGCTTGGGGCGTTAAATAATCAGAAGCAGACCCTTTTCTATGAGCTAAAGTCGAAAAAGAAAATAGAAGAGATGTCTGACACAATGAAAGAAATTGGTATGTTAGATAAAGAGCTAGCCAAACTAACGGCCATTATCGATAAAAAAGATGATATCGACTCAAAGTTGGTATTTGAAAGGAAGAACTTAACTGATTTATCTGGGGTGCTGGAAACTGAGCTTAGTAATGTGTCTTCTTTTGAAGAGAAGTATATCGAAAATTTCAAAGATTATACTCGTTCTTTTTATGGAGTTGAATACAACTTTAGTCTTCACTTAGATCAAGAAAAAGGCGAGTGTGCTCCACATGTTGATGATGTGGAATCCAACAATGAAGGTGGGTTGAAGAGACTTGAAGTCGTGACTTTTGATCTGGCATATATTAAAACTGTTTGTGATAAAAAAGCGTTGAGACCTAATTTTGTACTGCACGATTCTATTGATGAAATCGACATTCAACATGTTAGGAAAATGTTTGATGAGTCTATAAAACTATCTGGCCAACATATTTTATCTATGCTATCTGATAAGTTAGTTCAAGAAGATTATCAGAAATATAAACGTTACATCATTTTGGAATTATCCCAAGATGATAAATTTTTCAAAGTGTAATGCCGTTGGCTGAGAATTTAGCAACCTTTTGATGGTGTGTATATTTTAATAATCCATAAATGATTTATTAAAATAATAAGGGCGCTGTAAGTTGCGCTCTTCTTATATAAAAACTAACTCTATTGTTGGCTGAAAATGATATTGTGTTTCTGGTGCTCAGCTCCCATATTATTAATGCAGTAAACAATGTAAAATATGTTGAAAATGAAAGTGTAGGATATGTTCATTTTGAGTTCAAATTTGAATTTTTCAAAGCATAAGCCTGTATAGCTGCTTTAGCTTTAAACCCCCAAACGATGTACATAACAACGGATGCGAACGACAACAGTGCGGCAATGTAGTCCAGAATGGTATCTTCGTCACTGATTTCATAGCTGAAATCTGACAAAAACCACCCCAATCCCGTAGCAACGGCAATCCAAAGCGGATAATTACTATCAACAAAGTTGTCCTTCATGGCTTCGGTTAATTTTCGCTGATTGAGAAAAAACCACATTAACGGATAAATACCACCTGTTACAACTGTCGATATCACAAAGTTTAATACCTTAGTGTCAAGGCTTTCTTTTAATAAGTTTATATCGTTCATAATTAATTTTTCCAGCGGAAGGTTGAAATACCTTTGTTGGTTTCAATAAGAACTTCACGAGGCCTGCACTTGCCATAATCAATGTCAGAAGAAACAGTAAAGTAATAGACGCCACCTGTGTTAAGATTCAGTCAGTACAGGGTGTTTCATGGTCGTCGGAAATCTGATTTCGTCCACCATTATTCAATCGATCAAGCATGTTGTGCTTGTAAATAGACCCGTTTTAGTTCCACGTATTATTTGATATACCGGCCAAGATGACCCTGGCCCAAAATCAATACAGTGCTAAATCAGAGATCTTCGTCTTTTTGTAGGCTCCGGATAAATTCAGCCGGGATCATCTCATTTAATGATGAATACGTTCTCTCATGGTTATATTCCCTGCGCCAGTTGTCGAGTTTATCCTGCGCATTTTCCAGTGAGAGGAACCAGTGAATGTTCAGACATTCATCCCGCAGACTACCGTTAAATGATTCAATAAACGGGTTATCTGTCGGCTTTTCTGGACGAGAGAAGTCCATTGTCACCCCATTTTCATACGCCCATTTATCCAGGCTCTTCGAGATAAACTCGCTGCCGTTATCTGTCTGAATACGCACAGGCTGGCGTTTACTCAGTAACCGTAATGCTTCCATCACAGCCACCACATCCTCGCCCTTCAGCGACTTTCCTGGGGGAGTCTCCCTGCGTTTGGACCCAACAAAAACAATAGAGCTTTTCGTTGGGCCTATGATTGGACCTAAAAGGTTCGAATCTAATTAGTCGACATCAGACTTCGCGCAACAAACCCAAGACACAAAAAAGCCCGCAAGGCTTTCACCTTGCGGGCTTTCAGGACTTCGGCGGACAATTCTGGTATCGCCGCTAAAGAATTTGGTGGAGCTGGCGGGAGTTGAACCCGCGTCCGAAATTACTACACCGTCGGCACTACATGCTTAGTCCAGTCTTTACATTCGCCGGTTAGCTGCGAACGGACACGCTACTAACAAACTAGCCTGATTAGTTTTAACGCTTCAACCCCAGGCAGGGCTTCCACGCGATCTCTTTTGGGTTTGACCTCTCTTTGATCCCCGTCTTAAGAGCGGAAGCTAGGGAGAGAGGGCTCTTAGCAGGTTATTAAGCTGCTAAAGCGTAGTTTTCGTCGTTTGCGACTATTTTTTTGCGGCTTTTTACGAGGCAAACCGCCCCTCGGCATGCTCCTAGGGCTTCGCAAATCCCGTCGAATCCAGAATCAGCCCCAAGTAGAGAATCAGTATAACAGAAAAACCTGTCGCTATGCCAGTGGCTTAGCGGTTCGCGTGCTTCATAATACGCGCTTTGTCTAATTTCCATTCGCGATCTTTGATGTCATCGCGCTTGTCGTGCTCTTTCTTACCTTTTGCCACGCCGATCTTCAGTTTGGCCCAGGCGTTTTTCCAGTACATCGACAGCGCCACGATGGTGTATCCGTCGCGGTTGGCTTTGCCAAAGATGGTGTCGAGCTCGCGCTGCTTCAGCAGCAGCTTGCGGCTGCGGGTTGGATCGCAAACCACGTGCGAAGAGGCCACGCTCAACGGCTGGAATGTTGAACCGAATAGAAAAGCTTCACCGTCGCGCAGCAGAATGTAGCTGTCGCTGATATTGGCCTTTCCGGCACGGAGAGATTTAACTTCCCATCCCTGTAGCGAAAGCCCAGCTTCGAACTCTTCTTCAATGAAGTATTCGTGGCGGGCACGCTTGTTCATGGCAATGGTAGCGGAACCGGGTTTATGTGCTTTTTTCTTTATCATAGTGCCACTTAGTGTACATGAAGCCGTGATTTTTGGCATCCCCTGTAACGTGACCGAAAGGGGAAAGGGGTATTCTAGCAGATGCCAGCCAGGAGAGAATTTTTGTTTGAATCCCGGCAATGGTATTATTCAAAAGTTCTAAGTTTAGACAGGAATTGTTATGTCCCAGATTAGTCGTTCGGCGCTGGTGCCGTACAGTGCTGAGCAAATGTACCGGTTAGTGAATGATGTCAGCAGCTATCCGGAATTTCTGCCGGGTTGTACCGGCAGCCGTGTACTTGATGCCAGCAACGATCAGATGACCGCATCCGTAGATGTTTCCAAGGCGGGCATCAGTAAAACCTTTGTTACCCGCAATACCCTGACGGATAACCAGAGCATCCATATGCAGCTGGTTGATGGTCCGTTCCGCAAACTGAGCGGCGGCTGGCGATTTATTGCGTTGAGCGATGAAGCCTGCAAAGTTGAGCTGAACCTGGATTTCGAGTTCACCAATATGCTGGTAGAACTGGCATTTGGCCGCGTATTTAAAGAGCTGGCCAGCAGCATGGTTCAGGCTTTTACCCAGCGAGCGAAAGAGGTCTACAGTGCCTGATATCGCGGTTGAAGTTGTCTATGCACTGCCGGAAAAACAGTATCTTTATAGCGTTAAGGTACCCGAGGGCAGCACGGTTGAAGAGGCTATCCGGGCTTCGGGCCTGCTCGACCTGCGCAACGATATCGATCTGAAGGAAAATAAAGTCGGCATCTACAGCCGCCCGGTTAAGCTGCATGATGAAGTGCAGAGCGGAGATCGTATTGAGATTTATCGCCCGTTGATTGCCGATCCGAAAGAACTGCGCCGACAGCGCGCCGAGCGCGCGGCAAAAAAATAAGGCGCCGTTGCGCCTTATTTTGTATCCATTCCACAGCCGTTAAGGCGGAGTGGATCAACCCTCAGATTTTGTCAGAGCCGGTTTATTATCAATGTTGGTCAGCGTGCCGTTGCTGTCGAAAGTCAGTGTCAGGGTTTGCTGCTTGATTGGCTCATGGCCAGGCTGCTGGCGGAATACGTAGTACCAGACGTTGTTGCCGAACGGATCGTGCATCATCGGCGTACCCAGAGTGTAAGCAACCTGCTGTTGCGTCATACCGGTGTGGATCTTGGCAACATCGTTGGCAACCAGGTAGTTACCCTGGTTGATATCAGGCCGGTAAACCACTCGCTCCAGAGTGGAACATCCAGCGGTCATCATCAGAAGAACCACCGCAGCAGCAGTCAGCGTTTTACAGCGCATAAGTATGTTTATTCCTTTGTGGCTATTTATATCCCCACCCACCTGAAGCAGCCGCCCCGGCAATCTGGGTCTATCAGTGTACAACTACGATACCAGCGTAAGTTGCCGATGATAATAAACCTTTACGCAGTTTAAAACCTCTGCGAAGCAAGGATATGACCACAAACCGGTAAAAAAGTGCAATGCTCAGGCGGCTAAAAGTTCTTTTGCGTTCGCCAGCGTGTTGCGAGTGACCTCACTTCCACCCAGTAAACGTGCCAGTTCCTGCAGGCGTGAGCGTTTGTCCAGGCTCTGCATATGGGTTTCAGTCATTTCGCCATCGGTTTCTTTGCTGACGAAGAAGTGCTGATGGCCACAGCCTGCAACCTGCGGCAGGTGAGTCACACACATCACCTGAGTTGATTCACCCAGCTGGCGCAGCATTTTGCCCACCACGGCGGCAGTTGGTCCGCTAATACCAACATCGACCTCATCGAAGATCAGGGCCGGGGTATCCATCTTACGAGCGGTAATCACCTGAATAGCCAGCGCGATGCGCGACAGCTCACCGCCGGAGGCCACTTTCGCCAGCGGCTGTAGCGGCTGGCCGGGGTTGGTGCTGACGCGGAAATCAATGCGATCGCCGCCTTCCGCCGTCAGGTGCTCAGGGTTGAACTGTAGATCGATAGTGAAGCGGCCGTGCGGCATTGACAGCGCGTGCATACTTTCGGTGATTAGGCGCCCCAGCTCTTCGGCAAAGTGCGCGCGGCGTTCATGCAGCTGTTCGGCGCAGTGCAATGCGGCTGCGTGGTGTTCGCTTACCGCCTGCGTCAGTTCATCCTGATCGCTTTCCTGCTGGTCCAGCAGTTGTTGTTCTGCCAGCAGCTGCTGATGGAAGGAGGGCAGCTCCTTCGGCGCGATATGATGCTTGCGGGCAAGGCTGATCTGCCGCGACAGGCGCTGTTCCAGCTCCTGAAGGCGATTAGGGTCCAGATCCAGCCGATCGCAGTAGTGGCGCAGCTCGTCGCTGGCTTCGCTAATCTGGATCGCAGCCTCTTCCAGCATGCCAAACACGCCGCTGAGTTTGTCATCCATCTCGGTAAGCTCGCCCATCAGTTGACGAACGGTATACAGCTGGCTTTGCAGATTATGATCTTCGCCATCCGCCAGCATCAGCAGCGCCTGCTGGCTGACGGAGAGCAGATGGCCGCTGTTGGCCTGGCGCTTATACTCTTCATCGATCTGCTCGTACTCGCCCTGTACCGGGGCGAATTCATTCAGCTCTTTCAACTGGTACTGCAGCAGTTCGCGGCGCGCTTCCCGCTCCTGTGCCTGCTGCTGATGGTGTGCCAGGTTGCGGCAGCTCTGGTGCCACTGGCGATAGCGCTGCGCCATGTTTTGCAGCAGCAGCGTTTCGCCCGCGTAGGCATCCAGCAGGGTTTTCTGGTGTTCGGGTTTGAGCAACAGCTGATGCGCGTGCTGGCCGTGGATCTGAATCAGCGCCTGGCCCAGTTCACGCAGCTGGGAGAGCGGCACCGAAGTGCCATTGATGAATCCGCGTGAGCGGCCATCGCTGCTGATAACGCGGCGCAGCAGGCACTCGTTGCCGTCATCCAGCTGGTTATCGCTCAGCCAGCGCTGGGCTGAAGGCGTATCCTTCAACGAAAAGCGGGCGCAGATATCCGCACGGGATGCGCCCTGGCGAACCATATCCGCTTCGGCACGACCACCCAGACAAAGCCCCAGCGCGTCAATAGCGATGGACTTACCCGCACCGGTTTCGCCGGTGATTGCCGTCATGCCGCGCTGAAAGTCGATCTCCAGTTCACGAACGATAGCAAAGTTACTGATGGTCAGTTGTGCCAGCATAGTTGCCTTCCTGTATGAAAACACATATATGGTTTTTCATACAGTATATACTGGTTTTATGACCAGTAAAGTAGCCAGGCACAGATTTAGAACAATTTTTTTGACCAGCCAAGTTTTGAGCTTAGCGTATTGAAATAGTTATAATTTTTTGGGTGGATAAGATTGAGGTGGTAATCGCTACGGCGGATCAGCACATCTTCCCCTTCCTGGATCGGCAGGGCGATCTGGCTGTCGCAGCTGATTTCCAGATCGCTGCGCAGGGAGGAAAAGCGCAGGCGGATCGTGCTGCTGCTGTTAATCACCAGCGGTCGCGCCGAAAGGGTGTGCGGGAACATTGGCACTATCGCAATCGCGTCCAGCGATGGAGTTAAGATCGGGCCACCCGCTGAGAGAGAATAGGCGGTGGAGCCAGTCGGCGTGGAGATGATCAGGCCGTCGGAACGCTGCGAAAAGGCGAAACTCTCATCGATATAAACTTCAAACTCAATCATATGGGCGACTTTGCCCGGGTGCAGGACCACTTCATTGATGGCGGTGCCGATGCGCGGTGCACCTGACTGACGGCAAACCTGTGCTTCCAGCAAAAAACGGCTTTCTACAAAGTATTCGCCTTCCAACACGTCCGCCAGCTGCTGCTGGGCGTTGTCCGGGTCGAGATCGGTCAGAAAACCGAGATTACCACGGTTGATGCCGATAACCTTAATATCATAACGCGCCAGCACGCGTGCGGCACCGAGCATATTGCCGTCACCGCCGACCACCACCGCAAGGTCCGCTTTCTGGCCGATTTCGGCCAGCGTGCCGGTTTCCACCCCTTCCAGTTTCAACTCGCGGGCAATCTGGCGCTCAATGATCACCTGATAGCCGCGTGCAGTGAGCCAGCGGTACAGCATTTCATGGGTGGTGAGCGCGGTAGGATGCCGGGGATGACCGACGATCCCGATGCAGTTGAAGTGGTTGTTCATGATTCTGGCATTCCTTACGAGGTAAACTCCCCCGACAATGTGACTGGTTCCCTTGAAACCGCGATTCTGATCCCCATAATAAGCGAACCAGCGATGGAATATGCACAAACGCGGAGAAATTCATGAGTAGTAAAGAACAGAACACACCAAACGAGCAAGTCTCAGACGAAATTGAGATCGAGCAGGCGAAAAACCAGGCTACAGAAGCAGCAGATGGGGTGGACCCGCGCGATGAACGTATTGCGCAGCTTGAAGCCCAGCTGGCTGAATCTCTGGGCGGAGTGCGCGATGCGCAGCTGCGCGCTCAGGCCGAGATTGAAAATATTCGCCGTCGTGCGGAAATGGACGTTGAGAAGGCGCACAAGTTTGCGCTGGAAAAATTCGCTAACGAGCTGCTGCCGGTAATCGACAGCCTTGAGCGTGCACTGGAAGTGGCTGATAAGACCAACCCGGAACTGGCTGCGATGATCGAAGGTATCGACCTGACGATGAAATCGCTGCTGAACGCGGTGGGTAAATTTGGTGTGGAAGTGGTGGGCGATACCAACGTACCGTTCAACCCGGATGTGCACCAGGCGATGTCGATGATGGAATCCGAAGACGTTGCGCCAAACCACGTAATGATGGTGATGCAGCGCGGCTACACCCTGAACGGTCGCCTGTTACGCCCGGCGATGGTTGCGGTGGCAAAAGCGAAAGCCTGATAGTTAAATCATAAAAAAAGCACCGCAAGGTGCTTTTTTTATCGCGGTTATTCAGGAAGATGTGGCGTCCAGTCTATCGGCGCTTCATTCCGTTCAATCAGCCACTGATTGGTTTTAGAGAAGTGCGCGGAACCGAAGAAGCCACGATGGGCCGACAGCGGGGAGGGGTGCGGAGCCTGTAAAACGTGGTGGCGCTTCCGGTCAATAATGCTGCCTTTCTTCTGCGCATGGGTACCCCACAGCAGAAAGACCACGCCTTCGCGATGCTGATTGATTGCGGCAATCACGTTATCAGTAAAGGTTTCCCAGCCAAATTTAGCGTGTGAGTGCGCTTTGCCACCTTCAACGGTCAGAACGGTGTTGAGCAGCATGACGCCCTGATGCGCCCAGCTTTCCAGAAAGCCGTGATTAGGCCGCTGAAACCCGGGAATATCCGTCACCAGCTCTTTGTACATATTCACCAGTGACGGCGGTACCGCCACGCCCGGCAGGACGGAAAAGGCCAGGCCATGTGCCTGATTCGGGCCGTGATAAGGGTCCTGGCCCAGAATAACCACTTTTACCTGCCCCAATTCCGTCAGGCGAAAAGCGTTAAACACGTCTTTTTGTGGCGGATAAACCGTTTTGCCGGCCGCACGCTCTGCGGCGACCGCAGCCAGCGTTTCCCTGAAGTAAGGTTTCTCTTTTTCCTCAGCCAGCACATCGTGCCAGGTCATGGTATTGACCATCGCCAACTCCTTTAAGTCTGTAGAACGCGTAGCTTAGCGTGGTTTGATAAGGGGTTAAACTTAAAAAATAATTGAATATTTACAAAAATATTAGAAATTCAAGTCAAGGGAATATTGATATAAAACAGAATGTTACTTTCTGAGCCCTAATTGACGATTTCCATCAGTTGATTTGGGTCAAAGAGGGGAGCATTTGGGGCTGATATACAGAAGACTGGTTTATCCATTCAACCGTGCGCAGTTTCAATCTGCGCCCACTGCCTGGGAGGCAACATCATGATTACCGGAATTCAAATTACTCAAGCAAAAAATAGCGCACTGCTGAATTCATTCTGGCTGCTGGACAGCGAGAAAGCGGAAGCTCGCTGCGTATGTGCGAAATCTGGCTACAGTGAAGATCAGGTTGTGCCGGTCAGCGATCTGGGGCAAATCGAATATCGCGAAATTCCGCTGGAAGTTAAACCCGAGGTGCGTGTAGAAGGCGGTCAGCATCTGAATGTGAACGTACTGAGCCGCGAAACGCTGGAAGAAGCGGTTAAGCATCCGGAAAAATATCCGCAGCTGACTATCCGCGTATCAGGCTATGCCGTGCGTTTCAATTCTCTGACGCCGGAACAGCAGCGTGATGTGATTACCCGTACCTTTACTGAGAGTTTATAAGCGATAATCACCGGATTTTATTGGTGAGCTGTTGATAAACGCATCACGCCAGCATTCGGTTTAATTTACTGATTGCTGGCGTTTTTTTTATCTTTCAGCAAGCTTTGACGTTAGCCGGGAAACGGGTAATGAATACAGTGCCTCATTTTCGCTTCAACGGCTTGTTTTTACCGCTAAGGGGCAAAAAAAAACCGCCCATCGAAGGCGGTTTTTTGTTATGCAGTGTGATTATTCAGCACCGTCGGTTTTAGCAGCGCTTGGCTTGCGGCGTTTACCAATGTTTTTGGTATCGCGGTGACGCAGTTTAGCGCGCGGCTTCTCGTCTTCTTTCGCCTTTTCTTTTTTCTCTTTGCGCTTCGCCAGCACCTTTTTAGATGGTTTGCCTTTCAGCTTCTCATTTGGTGGACGGGTAGTCGGGCGCAGTTCTTCGATGACGCGCGACTTCAGCGGCTCCTGGATATAGCGACTGATTTTGCCCAGCAGCAGGTGATCGTGCGCTTCAACCAGCGAGATAGCGATGCCTTTCTTACCGGCACGGCCTGTACGACCAATGCGGTGCAGATAGGTATCTGCCGTTACCGGCATATCGAAGTTGAATACGTGGCTGACATCATCGATATCAATACCGCGCGCGGCGATATCAGTAGCGACCAGTACGTTAACGCGGCCTTCAATAACACGCTTGATGGCCTCGTTACGCTTGGCCTGCACCAGTTCCCCTTCGAGGTAGCTGGTATTGATCCCGGCTTCACGCAGCCACGCGCAGACTTCATGAACGCGCTCACGCTTACGCACGAAGATCACTGCACGGGTCACTTCCGGCTGTTTAAGCAGGTGAATAAGCAGGGCGGTTTTATGCTGCGTATCATCCGCACGGTAATACCACTGCTGGATTTTTTTACGCTCGCGGCGCGCCGGATCGGCTTCAACTTCGACCGGCTCGTTCAGAATACGCTCGGCGAAGTCCTTGATGGCTTCCCCTTCCAGCGTGGCGGAGAACAGCAGCGTCTGTTTACGCCAGCGCGTTTCGGCGCTGATAGTCTCAATATCCTGCGCAAAGCCCATGTCCAGCATGCGGTCGGCTTCATCAAGGATCAGGGTTTCAACCGCGCGGCAGTCAAAGTTCTCTTCTTTAATGTACTGCAGCAGACGTCCGGTGGTGGCTACCACCAGATCCTGGTTTTCGCTGAAGACTTCCGCGTGGTTCATAAATGCCACGCCGCCGGTAATGGTCGCGATGTCCAGGTGGGTATGTTTAGCGAGTTCACGTGCCTGCTCGGCAACCTGCATGGCCAGTTCGCGCGTTGGCGTTAAAATCAGAACGCGCGGAGGGCCGGACTTCTTACGCGGGAAGTCGAGCAGGTGCTGCAGGACGGGCAGCAGGTAGGCCGCAGTTTTGCCTGTACCGGTTGGTGCCGAACCCAGAACGTCGCGACCCTCCAGTGCTGGCGGGATCGCCGCGGCCTGAATGGCAGTGGGGCGCGTGAAGCCTTTTTCCTGCAGAGCTTCCAGCAGGCTTTCGTCTAGTTCGAGTTCGGAAAAAGTGGTTACAGTCATGGTCTACCTCAGTTTGGGGCGCTGATTATAGACAGATTGAACGCGATCTTCATCTGTTTGTATCGGGTTAATGACTTTTCCTTCGTCATGGTTTGCCCTATGCTAGCGCCGTTTCTCTTTCAGGTCAGTCAAATGTCGCAACAGAAAGCCATTCTCCGTGCCAACGGGTTTACCTTTAAACAATTTTTCGTCGCGCACGATCGCTGTGCCATGAAGGTGGGGACCGACGGCGTACTGCTTGGGGCCTGGGCTCCGGTTGCTAACGTCCGCCGCGTGCTGGATATCGGTACGGGCAGCGGTCTGATTGCACTGATGCTGGCGCAGCGTACCGCGGAATCGGTACAGGTTGATGCCGTCGAGCTTGATGCGGCGGCGGCAGAGCAGGCGCAGGAAAACGTTGCCGCGTCGCCGTGGCCGGACCGAATTCGGGTTCATCAGGCTGATATTCTTGAATGGACGACGGGTTGTGAACAGCGTTATTCGCTGATTGTCAGCAATCCGCCCTATTTTGCACCGGGTTCGGACTGTGCGACCCCGGAACGCGCTTCCGCCCGTTATACCGGCGCGCTCACGCATGAAGCACTGCTGGGCTGTGCCGAGCAGCTCATCACGGAAGACGGATTTTTCTGCGTGATCCTGCCGGAATCTGCCGGGAGTGCGCTGGTTGAGATTGCCCTACAGCGCGGCTGGCATCTGCGGTTCCGCACCGATGTGGCAGATAACGATACCCGGCCACCGAACCGCGTCATGCTGGCGCTATCGCCACAGGCGGGTGAGCAGATGCTGGATCGTATGACGATTCGCGGGCCGGATCAGCACTACTCTGAGGCGCACTGTAGTCTGACCCGCGACTTCTATTTATTCCGCTAATCGGGGAGCCAGCACCGTCGGTCTGGCTTCGCCCAGTGCTTCAGGATAGTCGAGCGTATAGTGCAGGCCGCGGCTTTCTTTGCGATCGAGGGCGCATCGCACCATCAGTTCGGCAACCTGTACCAGATTGCGCAACTCCAGCAGGTTGTTAGAAATGCGGAAATTGGCGTAGTACTCGTCAATTTCCTGCTGCAGGGTGTTAATGCGCCGCAGCGCGCGTTCCAGGCGTTTAGTGGTGCGAACAATCCCCACGTAGTCCCACATAAACAGCCGCAGTTCATGCCAGTTATGCTGGATCACCACGCGCTCATCGGAATCGTCCACGCGGCTTTCATCCCATACCGGAAGCGCCGTCACTATTTCAACGTCAGCCAGGCGGCGATCGATATCTTCCGCCGCTGACCAGCCGTAAACAAGGCACTCCAGCAGAGAGTTTGAAGCCAGGCGATTTGCGCCGTGCAGCCCGGTATAGCTGACTTCCCCAATGGCATACAGCCCGCTGAGATCGGTTTGTCCCTGCTGATTTACCATCACGCCACCGCAGGTATAGTGCGCCGCCGGAACGATAGGGATCGGCTGGCTGGTGAGATCGAAGCCCAGCGTCAGCAGCTTTTCGTAAATGGTAGGGAAATGCGCGCGGATAAAGTCCGGCGGCTGATGGCTGATGTCCAGATACATGCAGTCAGCACCCAGCCGCTTCATTTCGTGGTCAATCGCCCGGGCTACGATATCACGCGGCGCCAGTTCGCCGCGTGCATCGAAGTCCGGCATAAAGCGGGAGCCATCAGGACGTTTTAGCAGTGCGCCTTCACCGCGGAGAGCTTCAGTCAGCAGAAAGTTTCGGGCATCAGGATGGAACAGGCAGGTGGGGTGGAACTGATTAAACTCAAGATTGGCGACCCGACAGCCGGCACGCCATGCCATCGAGATACCGTCGCCGGAAGCGACATCCGGATTGGTGGTGTATTGATACACTTTTGCTGCGCCGCCGGTTGCCAGCACCACGGCCCGCGCACGGCAGGACTCCACTTTTTCACGTTTGCGGTTCCAGATATAGGCGCCGACTACCCGGCGTTCACCCGGCAGGCCGATCTTGTCGGAGACGATCAGGTCAACGGCGTTGCTTCGTTCAATCAACGTAATGTTGGGGTGGCTAAGCGCCTGGCTGACCAGGGTTGTTTCAACGGCTTTGCCGGTGGCGTCGGCGCTGTGCAGGATACGGCGGTGGCTATGGCCGCCTTCGCGAGTTAAGTGATAAGGCTGCTCGCTGTTTCCTGCCGTCTCTTTGTCGAAAAGTACGCCGTTATCAATCAGCCACTGCACGCAGTGGCGGGCATTACTGGCGATAAAAGAAACGGCATCGCGATCGCACAGCCCGCTGCCGGCGATGAGCGTATCCTCAATATGGGATTCAATGCTGTCAGTTTCATCAAACACCGCCGCAATGCCGCCCTGAGCATAAAAAGTTGAACCTTCGCTGACCGGGCCTTTGCTGAGCACGGTAACGCGGTGTTTTGCCGCAAGGCGCAGCGCCAGAGAAAGGCCAGCTGCACCGCTGCCAATAATCAAGACATCACAGCTGTAATCGGAAGAATGCGTCATGGTGTTTAATTTACTAAACAGGTTGTTTGCTGAGCATAGCATTCAAATTAATCAGGCAAAAAGGCTTTTTATCGACCAGTGTGCAGAGTGTGAGCTGTATTAAGATGTGGAAATTTGCCGCGTACATCAGGCTTAACACGCAATTCAGGGTTATTAATAGTGTGAGCCGAAGCTTTTTGAAGCGATTAGAGGGTGAAAAACCTGGCCCCATGCGTTACTCTGCGGGCGTTATCAGGGTGATGAACCATGAGTTCAGGTTTCAAAGAAAGGCAGTGGCCTACAAATCGGTAAGAATGCATAAAAAAGCGAGCTGATTTGTAAATATGTCCTGATGACCTCACAAAAATAATGGCGTAATGGAACTTCTCCAATGAAAACCACTCAAATCGCGTGCTTGCTCGAAAACAATATTGGGTTATCACTGGGAGTTTGGTTACGCGTGGAAACAGATTTGGGGAGATTTTACCTCGGATGAGCGAGCAGTTAACGGATCAGATTCTCGTTGAGCGTGTGCAGAAGGGCGATCAGAAGTCATTCAATTTACTGGTAGTACGCTACCAGCATAAAGTGGCAAGCCTGGTTTCCCGCTATGTACCTTCAGGAGATGTTCCTGACGTTGTGCAGGAATCATTTATTAAAGCCTATCGTGCGCTGGAATCGTTCCGGGGAGATAGTGCTTTCTATACCTGGCTCTATCGAATTGCCGTCAATACGGCTAAAAATTATCTGGTGGCTCAGGGGCGTCGTCCGCCGTCCAGCGATGTGGACGCTATCGACGCAGAAAATTTCGAAAGTGCGGGAGCGCTGAAAGAAATTTCGAACCCTGAGAACTTAATGTTGTCAGAAGAACTGAAACAGATAGTTTTTCGTACTATCGAAACGTTACCCGAGGATCTGCGCATGGCGATTACACTGCGCGAACTTGATGGCCTGAGCTACGAAGAGATAGCGGTTATCATGGATTGTCCGGTGGGTACGGTTCGGTCACGAATTTTTCGTGCACGAGAAGCTATTGATAATAAAATTCAACCGCTTATCCAACGTTAGTAATAACGTACACAGGAAGGGTATTGAGGCATGCAGAAAGAACAACTTTCCGCTTTAATGGATGGTGAAGCACTGGATACCGAGCTGATGTCGGCTCTCAATTCCGATGCAGCACTACAGAAAAACTGGGAAAGCTATCATCTGATCCGCGATACGCTGCGTGGCGATGTCCCACAGCTGCTGGATTTTGATATCGCTGCCCGCGTGGCCGCGGCTATCGAAGATGAGCCAGCGAAAACTGTCATCCGATTGATCCCGGAAGCTCAGCCGAAACCCGAAGAAGCTGCAGCGATGCCGTTCTGGGGCAAATTACGTCCATGGGCTGCTCAGATTACTCAGGTTGGCCTGGCCGCCTGCGTTTCACTGGCGGTCATCGTCGGCGTTCAGCAGTACAATAAGCCCGTTGTAGGCCAGTCCTCCGATTCTCCGGCGTTTAATACGCTGCCGATGATGGGGCAGGCTTCGCAGGTTAGCCTTGGCGTGCCGTCTGAAAACGCAACCAGCACCAGCAAAGTCAATCAGCAGGTGCAGGATCAGCGTCGTCGCGTGAATGCACTGCTGCAGGACTATGAGCTTCAGCGTCGTCTGCATGCAGAACAGCTGCAGTTCGATCAAAATCCTGACCAGCAGGCTGCTGCTCAGGTTCCCGGTAATCAGTCCTTAGGAATGCAACAGCAGTAATGAAGCAGCTTTGGTGTGCCGTCAGCCTTCTGGCTGGCAGCCTGATGTACTCCTCTGTCGCCCCGGCACAATCTCCGTCCGGGGCGCTGTTACAACAGATGGAGCAGGCAAGCCAGTCTCTCAGTTATGAACTCGCCTATATCAATGTCTCCAGACTGGGGATCGAATCCCTTCGCTATCGTCATGCGGTCATTGACAACAAAACCTACGCACAGCTGCTGCAAATGGATGGGCCTCGTCGAGAGATCATTCAGCGCGGCAGTGAAATCAGCTATTTCGAACCAGGCCTGGAACCCTTCACCATGGCTGGCGATCATATCGTTGATTCGCTGCCTGCGCTGGTTTATGCCGATTTTCAGCATCTTGCCAGCAACTATGATTTTGTTCCGGTTGGCCGCACGCGTATTGCCGATCAGCTTTGTGAAGTGATTCGAATCGTCTCTCGCGACGGTACCCGTTATGGTTATGTTGTCTGGCTGGACAGTGAAACTAAACTGCCGCTGCGTGTTGATTTGCTCGATCGCGATGGTGAAACGCTTGAGCAGTATCGCGTGATCAGTTTTGCCGTCGATCAGGGCGTCAGTAAGTTGATGCAGGGACTGGAAACTGCGAACTTGCCGCCTTCGCTGTCGGTGCCTGCGGGTAACAAGGTGGCGTTCAACTGGAAGGCAGGATGGTTACCGGCCGGAATGAAGGAAGTGGCGCAGAGCCGACGCCAGATCCCATCGCTAAACCGCCCGGTAGAATCGCGCCTCTACTCTGATGGTCTGTTCAGCTTCTCGGTAAACATTACTCTTGCCGATAAAAACAGCACCTCTCAGCAATTGCGCACTGGGCGTCGTACGGTGCAAACTGAAGTGCGTAATAATGCGGAAATTACCGTAGTGGGTGAATTGCCACCTGCTACTGCTAAACGCATTGCTGACAGCATTACTTTAGGTACGACACCATGATGAGAGAATGGGCTACGGTTGTCTCGTGGCAAAACGGCGTGGCTACGCTGCATTCGGAAATTAAAACCTCCTGCAGCAGCTGTTCCGCGCGTAAAGGCTGCGGCAGCCATATGCTGAACAAGCTTGGTCCGAAAAATGCCCATGTGATGAAAATTGCCAGTGCCGAGCCGTTGATTCCAGGCCAGCGTATTGAGTTGGGTATTGCTGAATCCAGCCTGCTGAGTTCGGCGCTGCTGGTTTATATGTCGCCGCTGGTCGGATTGTTTATTATTGCCGGGTTGTTCCAGATGCTGTTCCACAGCGATTTGGCCGCTGCCTGCGGTGCGCTGCTGGGCGGTATTGGTGGTTTTATCATCGCCCGCGGTATTTCCAGCGTGCTGGGCCGTTCCGCTTCGTACCAGCCGGTAATTCTCAGCGTGGCACTGCCGCCGGATGCGCTGCACGTCTCCACCGATGCCTGATCCTTATCGCCTCTGCCCCGGTCAGTACCTGGCGGGCAGAGTGATACCTCGCCTAATATTTGCGCAATTCTTTGTTTCCACGCCGTTGCTGGTACTATTGGCACCCCGCGATGATTCCACCCCTTTGATATGTAGTGTAGAATGCAGCCTTTCGGGCCTCTGTTCGCCTGTGATATCACGCTCTCCTGATTTTATATCGCGAGAGTTCCAGAATTTGTAAGGCAGAAAAACCTCAATAATGAAGCACATAAGAAACTTTTCGATCATCGCCCACATTGACCACGGCAAATCGACGCTCTCTGACCGTCTGATTCAGATTTGCGGTGGCCTGACCGAACGTGAAATGGCTGCACAGGTTCTGGATTCCATGGATTTAGAACGTGAGCGCGGCATTACCATTAAAGCGCAGAGCGTTACCCTCGATTATCACGCTCCTGATGGACAGACCTACCAGCTGAACTTCATCGATACCCCGGGACACGTTGACTTCTCTTACGAAGTTTCCCGTTCTCTGGCGGCGTGTGAAGGCGCACTGCTGGTGGTTGATGCCGGTCAGGGTGTTGAAGCCCAGACGCTGGCAAACTGCTATACCGCGATGGAAATGGATCTGGAAGTGGTGCCGATTCTGAATAAGATCGACCTGCCAGCTGCCGATCCTGAGCGCGTTGCTCAGGAAATTGAAGATATCGTTGGCATCGACGCTACTGATGCAGTGCGCTGCTCGGCGAAAACCGGCGTTGGCGTGCCCGACGTACTGGAACGTCTGGTACGTGATATTCCGCCGCCGGAAGGCGACCCGGAAGGCCCGCTGCAAGCGCTGATTATCGACTCCTGGTTCGATAACTATCTGGGCGTTGTGTCGCTGGTGCGTATCAAGAACGGCACCATGCGCAAGGGCGACAAGATCAAGGTGATGAGCACCGGTCAGGTTTACAACGCCGACCGCTTAGGTATTTTCACACCAAAACGTGAAGATACCGACGTGCTGAACTGTGGCGATGTAGGCTGGCTGGTCTGTGCGATTAAAGACATCCTCGGTGCGCCGGTGGGCGATACCCTGACGCTGGCACGTAACCCGGCGGATAAAGCGCTGCCTGGCTTCAAAAAAGTGAAGCCACAGGTTTACGCCGGTCTGTTCCCGATCAGCTCCGACGACTATGAAGCCTTCCGCGACGCGCTGGGCAAGCTGAGCCTGAACGACGCTTCTCTGTTCTACGAGCCGGAAAGTTCAACGGCCCTGGGCTTTGGTTTCCGCTGCGGCTTCCTTGGTCTGCTGCACATGGAAATTATCCAGGAACGCCTGGAGCGTGAGTACGATCTCGAACTGATTACCACGGCGCCAACCGTAGTGTATGAAGTACAAACCACCGATGGTCAGATTGTCTATGTCGACAGCCCAGGCAAACTGCCGCCGCTGAACAATATTGAAGAGCTGCGTGAGCCGATTGCAGAATGCCATATGCTGCTGCCGCAGGAGTACCTCGGAAACGTGATTACGCTGTGTATTGAAAAACGCGGCGTGCAGACCAACATGGTTTACCACGGTAATCAGGTTGCGCTGACCTATGAAATTCCAATGGCGGAAGTGGTGCTCGATTTCTTCGACCGCCTGAAGTCGACTTCACGTGGCTATGCGTCACTGGATTACAACTTTAAGCGCTTCCAGGTCTCTGACATGGTGCGCGTGGATGTGCTGATCAACAGCGAGCGTGTTGATGCGCTGGCGCTGATCACCCACCGTGATAACTCGCAGTATCGCGGCCGCGAACTGGTCGAGAAGATGAAAGATCTGATCCCTCGTCAGCAGTTTGACATTGCGATTCAGGCGGCGATTGGTACGCACATTATCGCTCGTTCAACCGTTAAACAGCTGCGTAAAAACGTTCTCGCCAAGTGTTACGGCGGTGACGTCAGCCGTAAGAAAAAGCTGCTGCAGAAACAGAAAGACGGTAAGAAACGCATGAAGCAGGTGGGTAACGTTGAGCTTCCGCAGGAAGCGTTCCTTGCCATTCTCCACGTAGGTAAAGACAGTAAATAAGCCCACATTTAGGGCTTTGAGGGAACTGGAATGGCTAATATGTTCGCCCTGATTCTGGCGATAGCAACGCTGGTCACCGGGATTATCTGGTGTATCGACAAGTATAAATGGGCACCGGCCCGCCGGGCGAAGCGCGCAGCGGCAAAAGCCGAAGGCACGCCAGAAACCAAAGCGGATAAACAGCCGGGCTGGGTAGAAACTACGGCATCGGTGTTCCCTGTACTGCTGGTGGTTTTCGTGGTGCGTTCATTTATTTTTGAGCCGTTCCAGATCCCTTCAGGATCGATGATGCCGACGCTGCTGATCGGGGATTTTATCCTCGTGGAAAAATATGCTTATGGCATCAAAGACCCGATCACCCAGACTACGCTGATCCCAACCGGGCATCCTAAGCGTGGTGACGTGGTGGTATTTAAATACCCGAAAGATCCAAGTCTGGACTATATTAAGCGTGCCATTGGTGTTCCCGGCGATCGGGTTACCTACGATCCGCTGAGTAAAACGGTATCAGTCACGCCTGGCTGCGGTGGTGGCAAGTGTGAAACCGCGCTGCCGGTGACTTACTCTGACGTAGAGCCAAGCGACTTTATCCAGACCTTCAGCGGTTTTAACGGCAATGAAGCCGGCAATGGTTTCTTCCAGGTGCCGCAGGGTGAATCCATGCCTGGTGGTCTGCGCCTGGCAACGCGTAATGAAACACTTGGCGACGTGACTCACCGGATTCTACTGGTGACTCAGATGCCAAGCCAGGCCGCTTCTTACTATCAGCAGCCAGGCCAGGAGCAGTCCACGTGGGTTGTGCCGCAGGGCATGTACTTTATGATGGGCGACAACCGAGATAACAGCGCCGACAGCCGCTACTGGGGCTTTGTCCCGGAACGCAATCTGGTGGGTAAAGCGACGGCTATCTGGATGAGCTTCGAAAAACAGGAAGGCGAATGGCCGACCGGCGTACGTCTGAGCCGGATTGGTGGCATTCACTAATACTCATCGTAGGGTGAGTATATTTAACGGTTGGCTTCCCGCTTTGGGGAGCCACTGCACACGAAACAGATCGTGTTGGTGTTCAGGCTCAGCCCTGTTCCGTGTGCAGCATAATTGACGCATTCAGAAATTGGTAACGCATGAACCCCATCGTAATTAACAAGCTTCAACGCAAGTTGGGCTACACTTTTACTCATCAGGAATTGTTACAGCAGGCACTGACTCACCGTAGCGCCAGCAGCAAACATAACGAGCGACTGGAATTTCTGGGCGACTCTATTCTGAGCTATGTCATCGCCAATGCCCTTTATCATCGCTTCCCGCGCGTGGATGAAGGCGATATGAGCCGTATGCGAGCCACGCTGGTTCGCGGTAATACGCTGGCGGAAATGGCACGAGAGTTTGACCTCGGTGAATGCCTGCGCCTTGGGCCGGGCGAGCTGAAAAGCGGCGGTTACCGTCGTGAATCGATTCTGGCTGATACGGTCGAAGCGCTGATCGGAGGGGTATTCCTCGACAGCGATATCAGAACGGTTGAGCAGCTGATCCTCAGCTGGTACGCCAGCCGTCTTGAGCAGATCAGCCCGGGCGATAAACAAAAAGATCCGAAAACGCGCCTGCAGGAGTTTCTGCAGGGTCGCCATCTGCCGTTGCCATCCTATCTGGTGGTGCAGGTCCGTGGCGAAGCGCACGATCAGGAATTTACTATCCACTGCCAGGTAAGCGGCATGGCAGATCCGGTTGTGGGAACCGGTTCAAGCCGTCGCAAAGCTGAGCAGGCAGCGGCCGAACAGGCGCTGATTAAGCTGGGAATTGAATGAGCGAACAAACCACCCATTGCGGCTTTATTGCTATTGTAGGCCGTCCAAACGTCGGTAAATCGACCTTGCTGAACCAGCTCCTGGGGCAGAAGGTTTCCATTACCTCGCGTAAACCGCAAACCACCCGCCACCGTATTATGGGCATCCACACCGAAGGTGCCTATCAGGCGATTTACGTGGATACCCCTGGTCTGCATATGGAAGAAAAGCGGGCGATTAACCGCCTGATGAACCGTGCAGCCAGCAGTTCTATCGGCGACGTTGAGCTGGTGATTTTTGTCGTTGAGGGCACCAAATGGACCGCCGACGACGAAATGGTGCTGAACAAACTGAAAGACAACAAAGTACCGGTGCTGTTGGCGATCAACAAGGTCGACAATATCACTGATAAAAGCATTCTACTGCCGCATCTGCAGTTCCTGAGCGAGCAGATGAACTTTATGGACGTGGTGCCGATTTCGGCTGAAAAAGGCAATAACGTTGATACGATTGCGAATATCGTTCACAAGCTGCTGCCGGAAGCGGAGCATCACTTCCCGGAAGAGTACGTGACCGATCGTTCTCAGCGCTTTATGGCTTCTGAAATCATCCGTGAAA
The DNA here is from genome assembly GCF_016624745.1 of Erwinia sp. S43. Taxonomy (NCBI): domain Bacteria; kingdom Pseudomonadati; phylum Pseudomonadota; class Gammaproteobacteria; order Enterobacterales; family Erwiniaceae; genus Erwinia; species Erwinia sp. S43. The sequence continues at coordinate 73,529 of NZ_JACVTX010000014.1, forward strand.
AGCTGATGCGTTTCCTCGGAGCAGAACTGCCGTACTCGGTGACCGTCGAGATTGAGCAGTTCGTCTCTAACACGCGCGGCGGCTATGATATCAATGGCCTGATCCTCGTTGAGCGTGAAGGGCAGAAGAAGATGGTCATCGGCAATAAAGGCGCCAAGATCAAAGTGATCGGTACGGAAGCGCGTAAAGATATGGAAGAGATGTTCGAGGCGAAGGTGCACCTTGAGCTGTGGGTTAAAGTGAAGTCCGGCTGGGCGGATGATGAACGTGCCCTACGCAGCCTGGGCTATACTGACGACCTCTGATTTTGATGGAAGGCTGGCAACGCGCATTTGTTCTGCACGCACGCCCGTGGAGCGAAACCAGCCTGCTGCTCGATCTGTTTTCTGAACAGCACGGCAGGGTGCGGGTCATGGCGAAAGGTGCCCGCTCCAAACGTTCCAGCCTCAAGGGTGCTCTGCAACCCTTCACCCCTCTGCTGGTACGCTGGGGAGGGCGCGGCGAGGTGAAAACCCTGCGCGGCGCTGAACCCGTTTCGCTGGCGCTTCCGCTCAGCGGTACTACCCTCTACTGTGGCCTGTACGTCAACGAACTGCTCACCCGCGTGCTGGAGCACGAAACAGCCTTCAACGAACTCTTTTTTGACTACCTGCACTGTATTCAGGCACTGGCGGCAACGTCCGGCTCGCCGGAGCCTGTGCTGCGCCGCTTTGAGCTGGCAATGCTGGGGCATCTCGGCTACGGCGTGGATTTCATGCACTGCGCCGGAAGCGGTGAAGAGGTCGCCGATGAGATGACCTACAGCTACCGGGAAGAGAAGGGCTTTATTGCCAGCCTGGTGGTCAACAACCGCAGCTTCACCGGTCGACAGCTGCGCGCGCTCTGGCAGCGAGAATTCCCCGATGCCGACACCCTGCGGGCGGCCAAGCGTTTTACCCGTATTGCACTCAAACCCTATCTCGGCGGCCGGCCGCTAAAAAGCACTGAGCTGTTTCGCCAGTTTCTGCCGAGAAAACGAGCGGACACTCCGCCTGCGGCAGACGAATAGCGACAGGTCATACCCCTGCGCCCGTCGAACGTTGTACACTCGATAAAACATTCGCGATTACCAGAGGACCCCATGGCTGAGTTACTGTTAGGCGTAAACATTGATCACGTTGCTACCGTACGCAACGCTCGCGGTACTAATTATCCCGACCCGGTTCAGGCGGCATTTGTCTCAGAGCAGGCGGGTGCTGACGGCATTACCGTCCATTTACGTGAAGACCGTCGCCACATCACCGATCGCGATGTGCGTATTCTGCGCCAGACTATTCAGACCCGTATGAATCTGGAAATGGCCGTTACCGATGAGATGATCGATATCGCCTGCGAGATCGTGCCGCACTTTTGTTGCCTGGTCCCAGAAAAACGTGAAGAGGTGACCACCGAAGGCGGGCTGGATGTGGCCGGTCAGCTGGAAAAAGTGACGGCTGCGGTTAAGCGCCTGAACGATGCCGGCATCCTCGTTTCTCTGTTTATTGACGCCGATCGTGGGCAAATCGACGCCGCTGTGGCTTCCGGTGCCCCTTATATTGAAATCCATACCGGGGCTTACGCCGAAGCGGCAGAAGGCCCGGCGCGCGATGCCGAGCTGGCACGCATTGCCGAAGCGGCAACCTATGCTGCAGGTAAAGGACTGAAGGTCAATGCCGGTCACGGCCTGACCTACCATAACGTTCAGCCTATTGCCGTGCTGCCGGAGATGCACGAGCTGAACATTGGCCACGCGATCATTGGCCGTGCGGTTTTCAGTGGCCTGGCGGATGCAGTTAAAGAGATGAAGCAGCTGATGCGGGAAGCGCGTCGCTAATGGCTATTCTTGGCCTGGGTACGGATATTGTGGAGATTGCCCGCATTGAAGGGGTGATCTCACGCTCGGGGGACCGGCTGGCGAAGCGGGTGCTCAGCCCCAATGAGTGGGCGCAGTACCAGGCGCATCAGCAGCCGGTGCGGTTCCTGGCCAAGCGTTTCGCGGTGAAGGAGGCGGCGGCAAAAGCCTTCGGCACCGGTATTCGTGGCGGTCTGGCGTTTAATCAGTTTGAGGTTTACAACGACGAGTTAGGCAAGCCGGGGTTAAGATTCTTCCAGCACGCGCAGGAAGTGGCAAAGAAGCTGGGCGTGATGCACGTTCATGTTACCCTGGCCGATGAGCGCCACTATGCCTGTGCGACGGTAATTATTGAAAGCTAACCCGCAGGGTGCAGCACCACGAATTTATCCCACAGCTGGTCGTTCGTCTCTACCCGCTGTGGGTCAACAATAATGGTGTTATCAATCGGGCAGACCTGCTGACAGGTGGGCGCATCGTAATGGCCTACGCACTCTGTACAGCGATCGGTGTCGATCTCGTAATACTCCACGCCCATCGAAATCGCTTCGTTGGGGCATTCAGGTTCGCACATATCGCAGTTGATACAGCGTTTGGTGATCAGTAGAGCCATCTTGGATGAGGTGCCGTTAAATTAATTTAATCAGTAGGTTAACAAGTTGATAAATCTGGAATTCATTAACTTACTGTTGCAAATTCAATGCCGCGCACTGTATCACAATTAGCTGATAGCCCCAATAACGTCGATGTTTTAGCCGCATAAAGACATTAAGACGGTTATTAGCTTTCTGGTTCTATATTCAAGTCAACTTCTTAACCAGCGCCTCACTGTGCCGAATATGGCTAGTTGCACGTTCAGGATCGCGCTGGATCAGTGCCATAAACAACAGATCGGTTAGTGCCAGCTGTGCCATAGTGGAGGATATAGCGGCACTGCGGGTGGTTTGCTCCTCTGCCACCGTATAGAGACAGTGAGACGCCGCCTGCTGTAGCGTATTCGGTGTAAAGCCGGTAAAAGCCAGCACCGTGGCGCCAATCCGTTGTGCTTCCTGCGCCGCCAGGTTGATTTCCCGTCGCTCGCCGGTGTAGGAGATCGCCAGCAGCACATCGCCGGGGCTCATCGCCTGCACGCTGGCCAGCAGTGCATGCATATCCTGCTCTGCAACCGCGCTGATACCAATCTTCATCAGCTTCCACGAAAAATCTTTTGCCACCAAACCGGAAGCGCCAATACCCACCAGAACAATACGCTTCGCGTTTCGCAGCAGGCGCAGCGTCTCCAGCAGCATCTCTTCACTGTTGATATCCAGCGTGGCGCGAATGGCGGACATCTTTTCCGTAAACAGCTTTTCGCCCACGGTTTTAAGGGGGTCGTCGCTGAGAATCAGGTTATGCACGGTAATCGCGTCTTTGTCTGCCAGCGACTCACTGAGTGCCAGTTTCAGCGCCGGGAAACCTTTATAGCCCAGCTTTTGGGCAAACTTCACCACGCTGGACTGGCTGACGCCGGATTCATCCGCCAGCTTTTGTGAACTCAGGTGGCGTGCGCGGTCCGGCTGCGACAACAGGTAGTCAGCCAGGCGGCGCTCATTGAGTGCCAGGCTGGGATACAGCTGACGAATACGCAGCAGTGAACTCATCTCTTTTCCTCTTGCCAATTCGAACTCATCACGTTGAATTGGCAGCAATGATAACAGGCATGACGCAAAGTCTAACCTATTGATTAGCAGTTTCCATTCTTTACCGGGCCAAAATGCAATGCCCTCAGGGGAGGCCGAGTTGCGTGCCGGATTTTTCTGCATCTCGTCGTTCTACTAACGTTTACAATGATCTTAGTGTAAAAACGGTTTATTTTGAATAAAATATTCAACAAATGAAATGTCTGTTCGAATTAAAAATTCAGTCAAGGGGGAAGAATGGATCTGGGTTCACTGGTGTCAGAAACCCGCAATGCGGACACTCTTGACCTCGACAGCCTGTCAACGCTGGAGATGGTCAGCAAATTTAACCAGCAGGATGCCACCGTGGCTGCGGCGGTAAGCCTGACTCTGCCACAGGTAGCAAAGGCCGTTGACGCCGCCGCCGCCGCACTATCTGCCGGTGGTCGCATCATCTATATGGGAGCAGGTACAAGCGGCCGCCTTGGCGTGCTGGATGCATCCGAATGTCCGCCGACCTTTGGTGTATCACACGATCTGGTGATTGGTTTGATTGCCGGGGGGCCGGGGGCGATGTTTAAGGCCGTTGAGGGTGCTGAAGACGACGAACAGCTCGGCGTGAGCGATTTGCAGGGGCTGGATCTCAGCCCTGATGATATGGTGATCGGCCTGGCCGCATCCGGCCGCACGCCTTACGTCATCGGTGCGCTACGCTATGCCCGCCAGCACGGATGTCGCACGGCAGCAATTTCCTGCAATCCCGGATCGCCAATTGCCCGCGAAGCGGAAATTGCTATTTCGCCGGTGGTAGGACCGGAAGCGCTAACGGGATCCACCCGCCTGAAGTCTGGTACTGCACAAAAGCTGGTACTGAATATGATCTCCACCGGTGCGATGGTGAAAATCGGCAAGGTCTGGCAAAACCTGATGGTCGATATGAAAGCCACCAATATTAAACTGGTGGATCGCGCGCGTCGTATGGTGTGCGAAGCGACCGGTTGTACTCCGCAGCAGGCCGATGACGCATTAGGGCAGGTCGACTATGAAGCTAAAACGGCCATCCTGATGATCCTGGCCGATCTGCCAGGCTCCGAGGCGCGCGAGCGGCTTGCCAGGCACGGTGGTTTTCTTCGCGCCGCGCTTAACGAGCGCTAAAAGCGAGTTCTTCACTCACTTCTGACTACACTTATTCTCTGTACGCTACGGGTGTAGCGTGCTTTGCTGCTGGTGAACTCAGCCCGACGGCGAAGACGTGAGTAACGGGCCGATCGGGGAGGCTGAACAACAGCTTCCTCTTCACCCAATTTTAAGATTTATTGACTGCGAGGAGTAAGGTTTGACAACCGGTCAGGAACGACGCGTTATTTTTTTTGACCTCGACGGTACGCTGCACAAGCAGGATATGTTTGGTACCTACATGCGCTGGATGCTGCGTCGTCAGCCATTAAACCTGCTGCTGGTATTACCGCTGCTGCCGGTGGTGGCTGGGGGACTGTTATTGCGCGGCCGTGCTGCCCGCTGGCCAATGAGCCTGCTGCTGTGGTCCATTACCTTTGGTCACAGCGAGCAGCGTCTGCAGCAGCGGGAAAATGAGTTCGCCAGCTGGTTTCGCCAGCGCGTGAAGGCTTTTCCGGTGGTGCAGCAGCGCCTGACGGACTACCTCAACAGCGATGATGCCGACGTTTGGTTAATCACCGGATCGCCGCAGCCGCTGGTGGAGCAAGTGTATTTCGATTCCGCGTTTCTGCCGAAGGTTAAACTGATCGCCAGCCAGATGTCCCGTGCCAGGGGCGGACGGGTGCTGGCGCTTCGCTGCCTGGGGCACGAAAAGGTCGCGCAGCTGGAAGAGCAGATCGGCACGCCACTTCAGCTCTACAGTGGGTACAGTGACAGTAATCAGGATAACCCGCTGCTGTTCTTCTGCCAGCACCGTTTCCGCGTAACCCCCGTGGGGGAGCTGCAACAGCTGGAATAAGCGCGGTCTGTCGGGCGTAATCAGTGTATAATGTCGCGCTTTTTTTCCGCTGGAGACTCAGGTGAGCGACAATAATGATGAATACTGGATGCGCCACGCGCTGATGCTGGCCCGCCGAGCCTGGGACGAAGGTGAAGTTCCGGTTGGCGCGGTGCTGGTTCATGAAGGGCGGGCGATCGGCGAAGGCTGGAACCGGCCAATCGGCCATCACGATCCTACCGCGCATGCGGAAATCATGGCGTTGCGGCAGGGTGGGAAAGTCATTGAAAATTACCGACTGCTTAACACCACGCTGTACGTAACACTGGAGCCGTGCGTGATGTGTGCGGGGGCGATGGTTCACAGCCGCATCGGCAGGCTGGTGTTTGGTGCACGCGATGGAAAAACCGGTGCGGCAGGCTCGCTGCTTGATGTACTGGGGCATCCCGGCATGAACCATCAGGTGCAAATAGAAGAAGGCATTCTGGCGACGGAGTGTGCGGCGATGCTAAGCGACTTTTTCCGCCATCGGCGCGCGGAGAAAAAAGCGCAGCGTCAGGCGGGGAAGGCGATTTAGCCTCAGTTCATCGCCAGCTGCGGCGGAACGGCAGGGTAGGCGTTACCCAACTCGGCCTCGGTTGCGGCCTTCTGCGCCAGCTTTCTTTCCTGATCTTCCAGGTATCCCACCAGGCTTATCTGATACTTACGAATATTCTCGACATACGCGTAGGCTTCGTGCCCGCGCGCATAGCCATAGGTGGTCTGGCTGTAGTAACGCTTCTGGCTTAACATCGGCAGACGCAGCTTTACATCTGCCCAGCTGTCAGGATTACCCTGCTGTTTTTCCGTCAGCTTGCGCGCATCCAGCATATGGGCATAACCCATATTGTAAGCGGCGAGGGCGAACCAGATGCGTTCATCATCCGGGATTCCTGCCGGCACTTTCTCCATCATCTTTACCAAATACTCGCTGCCGCCGCGTACGCTTTGCTCGGGATCGGTACGGTCCGTCACGTTCAGGCTGTCTGCGGTATTACGCGTTAACATCATCATCCCGCGCACGCCGGTTGGCGAGGTAGCCTGGGGGTTCCAGTGTGATTCCTGGTAAGAGATTGCCGCCAGCAGTCGCCAGTCGATGCTCTGCGCATATTTCTCAAACAGCGGCTGGATCGCCGGTAGCGTGCCATCGATGGCTCGCAGGAATGTCCGGGTATCAACATAGTCAAAAGTACCGACGTGGCCGAGATACTTCTCATCCAGACGCGCCATTGCACCTTCTTCGCCCATCTCGTTATAGAAGTCGAGCATCGCCGCATTCAGGCTGTCGTCCTGTTCCCGCTGGATATACCAGGTGACGGGCTCTTCATCGGTGATATCAAACGCCACCGCCAGCTGCGGATGGATACGCTGCATCAGGCCAATAGTGACCGAATCACCCACCGTATAATCGATTTTGCCATCGGCAACCGCCTGCAGCAGCGTCTGCGGCGTTTGATCGGTGGAGATCGCCCAGTCGAGGTCCGGGTACTGATTTTCTTTCGAACCGCGCAGGGTGGAAAGATAGGCTGAGCCGGATGCGACGATCAGCCGTCCTTTCAGATCGCCGAGGTTCTTCGGTCTGGCTGCGCCGATGCGGTACACCAGCTGCTGCGAAACGGAATAGTAGGTCGGACCGGCGCGAAAATGTGCCAGACGCTCATTGTTGTAAATTAAACCGGCCGCCAGCACATCAGCTTTGTCATCTTCCAGATCGTCAAACAGATCGCTCAGGTTCGGGCGCACGGTTACTTCCAGCTTCACGCCGAGATAATCGGCAAAGCGTTTTGCCAGCTCGTAGTCCATACCGGCCGGTGATTTATTGACGGTGTAATAGGTCAAAGGAGAATTTATCGTGCTCACACGTAAAACTCCTCGCGATTTTATCTGCGCGATGCGGTCGGTTGCACCGCCGTACCAGGGTATCGACGGCCACAGTGCAAGCGCGAGCAGCACCATAACCAGCCCGATGAGCAGGTAATTTAATTTTAGGCGTTTCAAATAGTTATCTCTCGGTAGCTCTCAGGTATCTGTCTTTTACGGCAGTATTTATTGGCTATAATTGCTCCTGAGCGTGGGGCATTTTGCTCAAGTCCGCGTGGCATCGCAACTTAAATCAACCTGAATCGTGTAATTTTCAGCCAATTCTGGATGTCGATTAATTCTGCGCAAACGGTTTCGTAACCGGTGGGGATTCTCTATAATAGCGCCCGTTTTCCCTGTTGCGCCCAATGAAGCGTCGCCCGGCGCTTCGAGACGAGAGATCTTTAATGATGGAAATTCTGCGTGGTTCGCCCGCCCTGTCGGCATTTCGTATTAACAAACTGCTGACCCGCTTTCAGGACGCTCACCTGCCGGTGAGTGATATTTACGCCGAGTACGTCCATTTCGCCGATGTCAGCGCGCCGCTTGATGCGGATGCGAAAGCGCGCCTGCAGCGCCTGCTGAAATACGGTCCTTCTCTCGCTGAGCATACCCCGGAAGGCCGCCTGCTGCTGGTGACCCCGCGTCCCGGCACGATCTCCCCGTGGTCATCCAAAGCGACCGATATCGCCCACAACTGCGACCTGCCGCAGGTTCTGCGCCTTGAGCGCGGCCTGGCCTTCTATATTCAGGCTCCACAGCTGACCGATGCACAGTGGGGGGCTTTGGCCGCTCTGCTGCACGATCGTATGATGGAAACCGTGTTTACGGATCTGAATCAGGCCGAGCAGCTGTTCGCACACCATCAGCCCGCGCCGGTACAGAGCGTGGATGTGCTGGGTGAAGGTCGTGATGCACTGGTTCAGGCCAATATCAAGCTGGGCCTGGCACTGGCCGAGGATGAGATCGACTACCTGCTGGCCGCGTTTGAAAAACTGGGGCGCAACCCGAACGACATCGAGCTCTATATGTTTGCCCAGGCAAACTCCGAGCACTGCCGTCACAAAATTTTCAATGCCGACTGGGTGATTGACGGTGAGCAGCAGCCGAAGTCGCTGTTCAAGATGATCAAAAACACCTTCGAGAAAACCCCGGACCACGTGCTGTCTGCCTATAAAGACAATGCCGCGGTGATGGAAGGTTCTCAGGTCGGCCGTTTCTACGCTGACCGTCAGGGTGCCTATGACTTCCATCAGGAAGATACGCACATCCTGATGAAGGTAGAAACCCATAACCACCCGACGGCAATTTCTCCGTGGCCGGGTGCCGCGACCGGTTCCGGTGGCGAAATCCGTGATGAAGGCGCAACCGGACGCGGCGCGAAGCCGAAAGCCGGCCTTGTTGGCTTCTCCGTGTCTAACCTGCGTATCCCGGGCTTCGAACAGCCGTGGGAAGAGGATTTCGGCAAGCCGGAACGTATCGTTACCGCGCTGGATATCATGACCGAAGGCCCTCTGGGCGGTGCGGCGTTTAACAACGAATTTGGTCGCCCGGCGCTGAACGGCTACTTCCGTACTTATGAAGAGCGTGTTAACAGCCACAACGGCGAAGAGCTGCGCGGCTACCACAAGCCGATCATGCTGGCCGGTGGTATTGGTAACATCCGTGCCGATCACGTGCAGAAAGGCGAAATCACCGTGGGTGCCAAGCTGATCGTACTGGGTGGCCCGGCGATGAATATCGGTCTGGGCGGCGGTGCCGCGTCATCTATGGCTTCCGGCCAGTCCGATGCCGACCTCGACTTCGCCTCAGTTCAGCGCGACAACCCGGAAATGGAACGCCGCTGCCAGGAAGTGATCGACCGCTGCTGGCAGATGGGTGAAGCAAACCCTATTCTGTTTATCCACGACGTCGGCGCGGGCGGTCTGTCCAACGCCATGCCGGAACTGGTCAGCGACGGCGAGCGCGGTGGCCGTTTCAATCTGCGCGATATTCTCAATGACGAACCGGGCATGAGCCCGCTGGAAGTCTGGTGTAACGAATCGCAGGAGCGTTATGTTCTGGCGGTTGCACCTGAGAGCATCGAACTGTTTGACGAGCTGTGCAAACGTGAACGCGCTCCGTATGCGGTGATCGGCGAAGCTACCGAAGAGATGCACCTGTCGCTGGCTGACAGCCATTTCGACAATACGCCAATCGATCTGCCGCTGGACGTGCTGCTGGGCAAAACGCCAAAAATGACCCGCGATGTTGCCAGCCTGAAGGCTAAAGGCGACGCGCTGGTTCGCGACAACATTTCTATTGCTGATGCGATCAACCGCGTTCTGCACCTGCCGACCGTTGCGGAGAAAACCTTCCTCGTGACTATCGGCGACCGTACCGTCACCGGCATGGTTGCGCGCGATCAGATGGTGGGACCGTGGCAGATCCCGGTGGCTAACAGCGCGATCACCACCGCCAGCCTTGACAGCTACTACGGTGAAGCAATGGCGCTGGGCGAACGTGCGCCGGTTGCCCTGCTGGACTTCGCTGCATCCGGCCGTCTGGCCGTGGGTGAAGCGCTGACCAACATCGCAGCGACCCAGATTGGTCCGCTGACGCGTATTAAACTTTCCGCTAACTGGATGGCCGCCGCTGGTCACCCGGGTGAAGATGCGGGCCTGTATGAAGCGGTCAAAGCCGTCGGCGAAGAGCTGTGCCCGGCGCTGGGTATCACAATCCCGGTGGGCAAAGACTCCATGTCGATGAAAACCCGCTGGCAGGAAGGGACCGAGCAGCGCGAGATGACCTCTCCGCTGTCGCTGGTGATCACCGCCTTTGCCCGTGTGGAAGACGTGCGCAAAACCGCTACGCCACAGCTGCAAACCGTGGATAACCGCCTGCTGCTGATCGACCTTGGTCAGGGCGTTAACGCGCTGGGCGCAACGGCACTGTCTCAGGTTTATCGTCAGTTGGGTGACAAACCTGCCGACGTGCGTGATGCGAAACAGCTGGCCGGGTTCTGGAACGCTATCCAGACGCTGGTGGCCAATGACAAACTGCTGGCTTACCACGACCGTTCAGACGGCGGCCTGCTGGTGACGCTGGCAGAAATGGCCTTTACCGGTCACTGCGGCGTTGAGGCAGATATTGCCGCGCTGGGCAGCGATAGCCTGGCTGCGCTGTTTAACGAAGAGCTGGGTGCGGTGATTCAGGTTGCTGCCGCAGACTGCGCGGCGGTTGAGCAGGTGTTTGCTGCCAACGGACTGGGAGACTGCGTTCACGTGCTGGGTCGTGCGGTAGAGGGCGATTGCTTTGTGATCACCTCCGGCGATTCTGCGGTGTACAGCGAAAGCCGTACCACGCTGCGTACCTGGTGGGCTGAAACCACCTGGCAGATGCAGCGCCTGCGTGATAACCCGGCCTGTGCCGATCAGGAACACGAAGCTAAGAAAGACAACAGCGATCCGGGCCTGAACGTCAAACTGACCTTCAAGCCGGAAGAAGATATCGCTGCACCGTTTATTGCCACCGGCGCGCGTCCAAAGGTTGCCGTGCTGCGCGAGCAGGGCGTTAACTCCCACGTTGAGATGGCGGCTGCTTTCCACCGTGCCGGATTTGATGCGGTTGACGTGCATATGAGCGATCTGCTGGCGGGCCGTCGCGGTCTGAGCGACGTTCAGGCACTGGTTGCCTGCGGCGGCTTCTCTTACGGCGATGTGCTGGGCGCGGGTGAAGGCTGGGCGAAATCGATTCTGTTCAACAGCCGCGTGCGCGACGAGTTCGAAACCTTCTTCCACCGTCCGCAGACGCTGGCGCTGGGCGTGTGCAACGGCTGCCAGATGATGTCGAATCTGCGTGAGCTGATCCCGGGTAGCGAAGAGTGGCCGCGCTTTGTGCGCAACCAGTCCGAGCGTTTTGAAGCCCGCTTCAGCCTGGTCGAAGTGGCGGCCAGCCCGTCGCTGCTGCTGGATGGTATGGTCGGTTCCCGTATGCCGATTGCGGTTTCGCACGGTGAAGGCTTTGTGGAGGTGCGCAGCGATGCACATCTGGCACAGCTTGAGCAGAAAGGGCTGGTGGCACTGCGCTTTGTCGATAACTTCGGCAACGTGACTCAACAGTATCCGGCTAACCCGAACGGTTCTCCAAACGGCATTACGGCGGTGACTAACGAAAGCGGTCGCGTAACGATTATGATGCCGCACCCGGAGCGCGTGTTCCGCACCGTCAGCAACTCCTGGCACCCGGCAGAGTGGGGCGAGGACAGCCCGTGGATGCGTATTTTCCGCAATGCGCGTAAGCAACTGGGCTGATACCTGTGTGAGTAGCCTGCTGTAAATCAGCGGGTTAATGGCAGGTTTGAAAAAGCCACTGTCTTTTGGGATGGTGGCTTTTTTTTGTCAGTGACATTTCCGAAACGGGTGTCAAGATGAAAAGCTTTGCTGGGATTGCGGTGAACGAGGGCCAGCCTGCGCGGCTACCGGGCGGTCCTCGCGCCGCTTTGCGGTGCCTTCGGTTTCGGTATCGGGCCTTGCGGATCGGCGTGGAGCGGGCGTCCTGCCCGCGCCACGCCTGAGCCCGGCATCCCTGCCGTTCTCTCCGGTCCCGCTACCTGCACCTCAGCGCTGCGGATTGCCCGTCAGCCGCCCAGGCTGGCCCTCTTCCGGAATTTGTCGTCGCTTCTTATCTGAATTTAGACGGATTACAGTCATGAGTATTGACCTGGTCGGTAAGTTGATTTCGCTTTCATTAGCTGAATGGGCGGTTGGTTTCTCTGCCGTTTTCTCCGGCCCCGCTGCCTGCACCTCAGCGCCGCGGATTGCCCGTCAGCCGCCCAGGCTGGCCCTCTTCCGGAAATTGCCGTCGCTTCTTATCTGAATTGAGACGAGGTCAGTCATAAGTATTAACTGGTCGGCAAGTTGATTTCCCTTTCATTAGCTGAATGGCTAGTAGGTTTCCCGGACTGTCTCGTTATCTGGAGAGGGCAATGTGGGCCATTTCCATCATTGGAAAATCGAAGGAATGTCGAAAGACGATCTATTAAAGCAGCGACTCCGATAGCAAAGCGCAGACGGGTTGGTCCTGGAAACGGGCAATCCGCAGCGCTGAACGTAACGAGGGAGCCAGGATTTGCTCGCATGGACGCGAGCAAAAGGCGCAGCCGGGGCAGGAAGCCCCGAACCCGCCAGCCCCAAAACCACCAGCCCCAAAACCACCAGCAGCAGCCCCCTGTTGCATTTCCCCGACAATCCCCTCAAATTAGCGTCTCCAAACGGCGACACTTAACTCGTTGATTTAAATGGCACGATTCACACATCGCTAAAAGTGTTACTTTTCAGCGACACTCAGCCAGACCGACTGGTCAAAACGATCGCGAATAAAAGAGAACGACATCATAAAAAATCACCATTTTATAATAAGTTAAAACATAATTTGAAAAACTGGCACGATGATTGCTATAATCTATTCAGCGGCTCATTCACCTGGTTATGACAGCCCTGCGTAAGCGGTCAAGTGCCCATAACGCCCAGAATGACGCACAAAACGGAGCCTGTCGTCCACCCCACCGATAATCGTTCACTCTGTGACGTTATCAAACATCGGACGCAACGTTGAGTTAGGCTCCACCTATTCAGCCTCGCTGCTCACCTGCAGCGTCGCCCGATGGCCGGTTCAGTGAACCGGCCATTTTCATTTCATCGCCTGACTTTCCTCGCAGCCCACTCTCCGCTAGCATCACTGATAACCTGAACAAGAGATCTCTCCGTGAAGAAATGGCGTCTGTTTCCACGATCCCTGCGTCAGCTGGTGCTGATGGCGTTTTTACTGGTGTTATTACCGCTGCTGGTGCTGGCATGGCAGGCCTGGGAAAGCCTGTCGGCGCTGAGCGATCGCGCTGCGGATACTAACCGCACCACCCTGACCGATGTGCGGCGCAGTGAAGCGATGGCGCGCACCGCGCTGGAACTGGAGCGCAGCTATCGACAGTACTGCGTGCTGGATAACCCGATGCTGCAAAAGCTCTATCAAACTCAGCACAGCCGCTATTCGCAAATGCTTGATGCCCACGCGCCGGTGCTGCCGGACATCCGTACCTATCAGGCGCTGCGTCAAAGTCTGACTCAGTTAAGCCAGATAAAATGCGACAACAGCGCACCGGTCAAGGCGGCAGCCGAGCAGCTGGAGGCATTTTCTTCCGCTAACGCGCAGCTGGTGCAGACAACTCGTGAAGTGGTCTTCTCGCGTGGTCTACAGTTACAGCGTGAAATTGCCGATCGGGGTCAGTATTTTGGCTGGCAGGCGCTGACGCTGTTCCTGCTCAGCCTCGGGCTGGTGGTGTTGTTTACCCGCATGATTATCGGGCCGGTGAAAGCTGTAGAACGGATGATTAATCGCCTGGGTGAAGGGCAGCAGCTGGAACAGAACCTGATGTTTAAAGGCCCGCGCGAAATTCGCTCTCTTGGGCAGCGCATACTGTGGTTGAGCGAGCGGCTGACCTGGCTTGAGTCCCAGCGGCATGAGTTTCTGCGCCATATCTCTCATGAGCTAAAAACGCCGCTGGCCAGCATGCGTGAAGGCACGGAACTGCTCGCCGATCAGATAGTTGGACCTTTAACCGCCGACCAAAAAGAGGTGGTGAGCATTCTCAATGACAGCAGCCGCCGCCTGCAAACGCTGATTGAGCAGCTGCTGGACTACAACCGTAAGTTAGCCGATGGCCCGCTGCCGCTTGAGGATGTGCCGCTGGCACCGCTGGTTGAAACGCTGATTGCCAGCCACAACCTGACGGCTCGCGCTAAGATGATGCATACCGAAGTCGATCTTCAGCTCGCCAGCTGCCGGGCTGAGCCGACATTGTTACTGCGGGCGATCGATAATCTTTATTCCAATGCTGTACACTACGGCGCAGAATCAGGCCGTATCTGGATCCGCAGCCGCCAGCAGGGAGGCCGGGCAATCATTGAAGTTGCCAACACCGGCACGCCTATCCCGGACGCAGAGCGGGCGATGATCTTTGAACCTTTCTTCCAGGGCAACATGCAGCGGAAGGGGGCCGTTAAAGGCAGTGGGCTGGGGCTGAGCATTGCCAAAGATTGCCTGCAGCGTTTACAGGGTGATTTACAGCTGGTTGACAGCAAGGAAGCGGATGTTTGCTTCCGTATCGAATTAAATACCACCGCCGGGAATAACTAGTCATGCGTTTTTCACCTTTATCTGCTCTGTTGTCTCTGGATCGAACCGGCAAACTCGCTGCGGTGTCACTGCTGACTTCACTGATATCTGGCTGTAGCCAGATGCCAGAGAAGAACAGCAGTCTGACGCATGATTCGTTCAGCGAAACTCAACGCCGCGTTGTGGATTTCCAGGAGGTTTCCTGCGGCCAGGTCTGGACCTTTAACAGCGTATCGGTGGTCAATAATCCGCTTTACTGGCTGCGAACGATGGACTGTGCCGAACGCCTGACACCAGCCGAAGCGCGGGCAGAAGCGCGTCGCTGGCCAGCGGATAACTGGCAGAGCCGGTTTAAACAGGCCGTACTGCTCAGCAACGGTAATATCACGCCGGTGGAACGCCGCCAGTATTTGCAGCGGCTTGATGATTACAGCTACGACTACCCCACCGCCGTGCGCCCGTTGCTGACCCTGTGGCGGGAAGGGCAGGGATCGCTGCTGCAACTATCCGCAGAGCGCACGCGCTACGCGACGCTGCAACAAACCAGCGATGCGCAGCTTGATGCGCTGCGCCAGCAGGACATCGCGCTGAATCAGGAACTGGCGGTGACCCGGCGCAAGCTGGATTCCCTGACCGATATTGAACGTCAGCTCTCATCACGGCGCTCGCCTGATGCCGCCGACAGCAGCCATGCCGCGGATAAATCCGCACCGGACGATGCGACATCGTCCGGCAGTAAATCAGAAGATGATGGAACGCCATGATAAAAAAATCAGCCCGGCTGCTGCTGGTGGATGACGACCCCAGCCTGCTTAAACTCCTTGGTATGCGCCTCAGTAGTGAAGGTTTTGCTGTTACCACCGCCGAAAGCGGCCCGGAAGCGCTGCGGGTGCTGGACCGCGAAACTATCGATCTGGCGATTAGCGATCTGCGTATGGATGAAATGGACGGGATGGCGCTGTTTGCCGAAATCCAGAAACGTCATCCCGGCATGCCGGTCATCATTCTTACCGCTCACGGTTCTATCCCCGATGCCGTTGCCGCTACGCAACAGGGTGTGTTCAGCTTTCTGACCAAGCCGGTGGATCGCGATGCGTTGTATAAAGCCATTGATGAGGCGCTGGCGCACCGGGTGCCAACGACGGATGAGTCGTGGAGCGAAAATATTGTCACCCGCAGTCCGCTAATGCTGCGTCTGCTGGAACAGGCGCGGATGGTGGCGCACTCTGACGTTAGCGTGCTGATTAACGGCCAGAGCGGAACCGGAAAAGAGATCCTGGCGCAGGCGATCCATGCGGCCAGCCCGCGTGCGGGCAAAGCATTTATCGCGATTAACTGCGGTGCCCTGCCGGAGCAACTGCTGGAATCCGAGCTGTTTGGCCATGCGAAAGGGGCTTTTACCGGGGCGGTGAGCAGCCGGGAAGGGCTGTTCCAGGCCGCGGAAGGGGGAACGCTGTTCCTCGATGAAATTGGCGATATGCCGCAGGCGCTGCAGGTCAAACTGCTGCGTGTGCTGCAGGAGCGTAAAGTGCGCCCGCTGGGCAGCAATCGCGATTTGGATATCGACGTGCGTATTATCTCCGCTACCCATCGCGATCTGCCAAAAGCGATGGAGAAAAAAGAGTTTCGCGAAGATTTGTTCTATCGTTTAAACGTGGTCAACTTGAAAATCCCCGCACTGCATGAGCGAGCCGAGGATATCCCGCTGCTGGCCAATCATTTGCTGAAGCAGTCGGCCGCGCGGCACAAACCGTTTGTCCGCAGTTTCTCCAGCGATGCGATGCATCGCCTGATGGCCGCCAGCTGGCCGGGAAATGTCCGCCAGCTGGTGAATGTGATTGAACAGTGCGTGGCGCTGACGTCGGCGCCGGTCATTGGTGAGGCGCTGGTCGAGCAGGCGCTGGCCGGAGAAAATACCGCATTGCCTACATTCGCGGAAGCGCGGAATCAGTTCGAGCTTAACTACCTGCGCAAGCTGCTGCAGATGACCAAAGGAAATGTCACCAATGCCGCCCGAATGGCAGGGCGCAATCGCACCGAGTTTTATAAACTGTTGTCGCGACATGAACTGGACGCTGGCGATTTTAAAGAATAATTTTCAGTGCCGTTTTTGCTATCAATTATGGTAGTTTAGCTGCCTGAAAAAAGAGACAGACCGCGCCGCGTGACCTGTCCGGTGAAGTTAATCGTTGATTACCCGTCCGTTACCGGAGGGAGAAATAAGGGTCTGCTATGAAAAAGATCGATGCAATTATTAAGCCGTTCAAACTGGATGACGTGCGCGAAGCGCTGGCGGAAGTCGGCATCACCGGTATGACGGTAACGGAAGTTAAAGGTTTTGGCCGTCAGAAAGGCCACACCGAGCTGTATCGTGGTGCTGAATATATGGTCGATTTTCTGCCAAAAGTGAAAATCGAAATCGTTGTGGCTGATGATATTGTCGATACCTGCGTCGATACTATTATGAACACGGCGCAAACCGGTAAAATCGGTGACGGTAAGATTTTTGTGTTTGATGTGGCGCGCGTTGTGCGTATCCGCACCGGTGAAGAAGACGAAGAAGCGATTTAATCGCTGTTTTTCACTTGCGTAACAGGGCCTGAATATTCAGGCCCTGCTCATTTCTGGCGTTACGATCGGCAGAAGGGTTGGTTACAGCGCTTTGTGCGGGCCAAAAACTTCATAATGAATACGATCGTGCGAAACGCCCAACTGTTGTAGCTGCTGCTCAACCGCTTCCATAAAGCCTACCGGACCACATAAATAATATTGCATAGCCGGATCGCTGAGCATGGACTCCAGCGGTGACAGGTTGATAAGTCCATGCGTGTTGAACTTCTCTTTATCCTGAGCTGTGGGATGACTGTACCAGATATGCTGCGTAAATCGCGGCAGATGCGCTCCGGTTTCCGTGACCTCTTTCGCAAAGGCGTGCGTGCTGCCGTTATCGGCGGCGTGGAACCACTGCACCGTCGACGGATGTCGGCTCTCCGCCAGCTGATGCAGCATCGCCAGCATCGGCGTTAGCCCCACGCCTGCGGAAATCAGCGTAACCGGTGTTTCCGGCTTCACGTCGAGGAAGAAATCACCGGCCGGTGGAGCAACGCGCAGATGCGTGCCCACTTTCTGCTGATGTAGCCAGCTGGACATCGTCCCGCCTTGTTCATGGCGTACGGCAAGACGATAATTTTTGCCGTTCGGTGAGCGGGTGAGTGAATACTGACGAATTTCTTTGTTTTCAAATGAAGGATCGTCCACCCACAAGGCAAGATACTGCCCCGCGCGATAGCTCGCGACAGGCTGGCCGTCGGCCGGTGTCAGCACAAAACTTTTGATTACCGCGCTTTGTGGGGTGATTTCGCTAATAACGAATTCTCGCGTCCCCCTCCAGCCACCGGGTTTCTGCTCGGAAAGTTCATAAATCTGCTCTTCACGCTGCACGAAGATTCCGGCCAGCACGCCATAGGCTTTGCCCCAGGCCTCAAGAACCTCTTCACCCGGATGCAGCATTTCATCAATGCTGGCCAGCAAGTGCGTACCGACAATGTTGTATTGCTCAGGCCGAATGGCAAAACTGGTATGCTTTTGGGCTATTTTTTCCACGGCGGGGCCAAGCGCCGCCAGATTATCGATATTGCTGGCATAGGCGCAGACGGCATTAAACAGCGCTTCCCGCTGGTGGCCGTTGCGCTGATTGCTCATATTAAAAATATCTTTCAGTTCGGGATTGTGGCTGAACATACGATCGTAAAAGTGGGCCGTCAGGCTTGGTCCGAGTTCGAGAATGGCGGGAATGGTGGATTTGACGATGGCAATGGTCTGATTATCTAGCATAGTGAACTCCCTGATTTTATAACGTGTATTTCAGATGCATTAATTTTCGGGAAATTGCATTGTAAATACCCATCTGAGAATCAGGGTTATTTATCCGTGCTGATGGCGTGGGCTTGTTGAACAAGCTGCAAGTTGATAATGAGGAAAACTCCGTAACCAACTGCTTGCAAAAATGATATCTAAGCCTTGCTGGCTCTGAAGCCAATCGTTTGCGCAAAAAGGCGGTCATGGCGCTATTCAACGGCAGGGTAACAGTTTAAACTGTTGCCCAACACCCCGAAGTTCCTTATTAAAAGTCAGTTGAGTCAGGAGATGCAGATGTTAAAGCGTGATATGAACATTGCCGATTACGATGCCGATTTATGGCAGGCGATGGAGCAGGAGAAAGTGCGTCAGGAAGAGCACATCGAGCTGATTGCTTCAGAAAACTATACCAGCCCACGTGTAATGCAGGCTCAGGGATCCCAGCTGACTAACAAATATGCCGAAGGGTATCCGGGGAAACGCTATTACGGTGGCTGTGAGTACGTGGATATCGTTGAGCAGCTGGCTATCGACCGCGCTAAAGCGCTGTTTGGTGCCGACTATGCCAACGTGCAGCCGCATTCCGGTTCGCAGGCGAACTTCGCTGTTTACACCGCGCTGCTGCAGCCGGGCGATACCATTCTGGGTATGAACCTGGCACACGGTGGTCACCTGACCCACGGTTCCCCGGTTAACCTGTCCGGCAAACTGTATAAAGTCATTCCTTACGGTATCGATGAAACCGGCAAAATCGACTACAACGAGCTGGCCGAACTGGCTAAACAGCACCAGCCGAAAATGATCGTAGGCGGCTTCTCCGCATACTCCGGCGTGTGTGACTGGGCTAAAATGCGTGAAATCGCTGACAGCGTTGGCGCATACCTGTTCGTCGATATGGCCCACGTTGCTGGTCTGATCGCTGCTGACGTTTACCCTAACCCGGTACCACACGCACACATCGTGACCTCGACTACCCATAAAACCCTGGCGGGTCCTCGCGGTGGTCTGATCCTGGCTCAGGGCGGTGACGAAGATCTGTATAAGAAACTGAACTCAGCGGTATTCCCTGGCGGCCAGGGCGGCCCTCTGATGCACGTTATCGCCGGTAAAGCGGTGGCGTTCAAAGAAGCGATGGAGCCAGAGTTCAAAACCTACCAGCAGCAGGTTGCTAAAAACGCACGAGCGATGGTTGAAGTGTTCCTGGAGCGTGGCTACAACGTAGTTTCCGGCGGCACCCATAACCATCTGTTCCTGCTGGACCTGGTTGACAAAAACCTGACCGGTAAAGAAGCCGACGCCGCTCTGGGCCGTGCTAACATCACCGTCAACAAAAACAGCGTGCCTAACGATCCGAAGAGCCCGTTCGTGACTTCCGGTATTCGCATCGGTTCTCCAGCTGTAACCCGTCGTGGTTTCAAAGAAGCTGAAGTGCGCGAGCTGGCTGGCTGGATCAGCGATATTCTTGACAATATCAATGACGAAGGCGTGAGCGAGCGCGTGAAGAAGCAGGTTCTGGATATCTGCGCCCGCTTCCCGGTATACGCATAATCCGCTAGCAGCTCCTTTACTGCGAGCCGTTGCACAGATAACGGGGCACTTTGTGTCCCGTTATTTTTTTATCTGTCCACACGGTGTAGAGTACCGCCGAAACTTACTCTGTCGGATGGAACATGACGATACGATCGACGTACTGGCTGGGGCTGGGCTACTTCACTTATTTCTTTGCCTACGGCATCTACCTGCCATTTTGGGGCGTCTGGCTTGAGGGCAGCGGCATGAAGCCTGAGCAGATCGGTCTGCTGCTTGGCTGCGGCATGATCGCTCGCTTTACCGGCAGCCTGTTGATTGCCTCCCGCGTCACCAATCCTTCCCAGCTGGTCAATGCGCTGCGTCTGCTGGCGCTGATTACCCTGCTGTTCGCCCTGGGATTCTGCTTCGGCTCGCATTGGCTCTGGCTGCTTTTCGTGATGGTGGGCTTTAACCTTGTGTTTTCACCGCTGGTGCCGCTGAGCGATGCGCTGGCTGCCACCTGGCAGCGGCAAATCGCGCTGCCCTACGGACCGGTGCGGCTATGGGGATCGCTGGCGTTTGTTATCAGCTCGGCATTGACCGGTGTACTGGTCAATCAATTCTCTTACCAGGCGATTCTGATGCTGCTGTGCGCAGGCTGCGGCGCGATGCTGGCCGGGATGCTGCTGCGTCCGGCGGTGATGCCGCAGGGCACCTCGAAGCAGGGCAGCCACGCTGGCTGGCAGGTGTGGCTGCAGATGCTGCGGGAGAATGCCGTCTGGCGTTTTATGCTGTGCGTGACGCTGATGCAGGGAGCGCATGCGGCCTATTATGGTTTTAGCGCGATCTACTGGCAGCAGGCGGGCTATTCGGCCAGCGTCGTGGGTTATTTGTGGTCGCTGGGCGTCGTGGCTGAGATTGTCATTTTTGCTGCCAGCAACCGGCTGTTTCGCCGCTGGCGCGCCCGCGATCTGCTGCTGCTCTCCGGCATTGCGGCGATTGTTCGCTGGAGCCTGATGGCAGCCACCACCGATCTGGGCTGGCTGATTGTGGCGCAGATCCTTCACTGCGGCAGTTTCACCGTTTGTCATCTGGCGGCAATGCGCTTTATTGCTTCCCGTGAGGGCTCGGAGGTCATTCGTTTGCAGTCTCTTTACTCAGCGCTGGCGATGGGCGGCGGCATTGCGATTATGACCATGGTCTGCGGCGTGTTATTCCAGCATCTGCACGGCGGGGTCTTCTGGGTGATGGCGCTGCTGGTGGTGCCGGCTTTGTTCCTGCGGCCAACGATCCGTTAATCAGGATTCCAGCAGCGCACGGATGCTGCGCTGCTGGTGCTCGCCCAGCGGCAGCTCCGCGTGGATCAGCGGCGGTGAGAATAGCGGCAGGGTGGTGACATAGGGAGTAATTACCAGAGAAATTCCCTTTGGTGCACTGTTACGCTGATAATCGTCAACCGTCAGGTATTTAATATTCAACGGCAGCAGCGTTAGCTCACGCAGCTGCTGCTCAACGCAGCGTTCGAGTTCCTGGTCATAACCGGTCAGCAGCAGGACCTGCTTTTCCTGCAGGGCGCTCTCCTGCATCAGCCAGGCACCAAAGATAATCGCCGTCAGTCCCAGCTCTTCTTCAGAAAATCGCAGCGAGAACTGTTGTTCGAATTCAACCAGGGCGGCACGGGTCGTTCGCAGCAGGCGCGGATACTGACGCGCCACGTCTTCCACCAGGCTGTGATCGATGCCAACAGTGAACCGTACACGCTCCAGCGCCTGCGCCAGATGGCTGAACAGCTGGGCACAGAGTTCATCATGGCAGCTGAACTGCATGCCCGATAGCTGCTGAAAACGTAGAATAAGCTGTTGAATCGCCAGCAGTAGCCGGGCTTCATAGTCCCCAATCGGCTGGCTGATGCTGGGGATGTGCAGCTGGCTAAACAATAGCGCCAGCGGGATGGCATCATCCGCCGAGGTTTGCTGATAGCCCTGCCGATGCCAGCAGCGAAGGATCTCCTGCGCCAGTACATATTCCGTTTTGGCACTCAGCCAGCTTGTCTGTTCAGGGTTAAAGTCCACCAGGCAGTCATGGGCGAGGGAGTACTGCAGGTAGATCTGCAAAAAGTGGCGGTCGCGTGCGTTGAAATCCCGCATAAGCTGCCGGGAACAGTGCTGGATCAGCGCCTGTAAATTATGCTCATCATACAGCGCCTTGCTGACCTCGTTACGCTGCAGGTGGTGTTTGATCCTCGGGGTGAAATAGTGGCAGACAAAATCAGGCGATAGCCGCAGTGCACGACGTAAACCGTGCAGCAGACACAGGCGCTGATTTAGCTGTGCGCCGATCAGCCGTAGTGACCCCTGTTGATCCTGTTCGATAATCAGCTGGTGATAACGCTGGATCTCCAGCGTAACCTCCGCTATATCTTGCCGGGCTACCGCGTCTTCTACCCCGTTCAGCTGGCAGTAAATTTCCAGCGTAACGTCAGGTTCAGGAAGACAAAGCATTAAAATGAGGTGGCAGCGCCGTTGCTGACGGGAAAAAACAGAGGTTTCTGGTGAGTAATCACTCGTCATCTGCACTCCCGCTAAACGTATCTTGTGTTAATCCTAGCCTGACTCCCTGCGGCTGTGGAGGGTCTGCGGACGTTTATTCGGCGCTTTTAAATACAGGTCACAAAAATAATCGGGAAATCCTGGAATGGGGTTGAATTTGTTACGTTATAACAGATACATTGTTGGGCTGATGCTGGTTGTGGGTGCCGTACCGGCGGCGTGGTCGCACCCGCACAGCTTTATTGATATGCAAACCACGCTGGTCCACCAGGGTGACACTATTACCGGGCTGAGAATGCGCTGGGTGATGGATGAAATTACCTCCGCCGATCTGCTTTACGATGCCGCCGACGCTAAACCCGGTTCGGTTATCTGGAAGAAACTGGCGGCGGAAGTGATGGCTAACGTGCTGGGTCAGCACTACTTCACCGAGTTCTGGCATCAGAAGCAGCCGGTGAAATTTGAGAATCTGCCGCCGGAGTATCATCTGTCCCGGCAGGGCCACCAGGCTGTACTGGAATTCGTGCTGCCGCTGGCGCATCCGCAGCCGCTGAAAGGCCAGCGCTTTGTCTTCTCCACTTTTGACCCAACCTACTTCGTTGATATGTATTACGACTCGGAAAAATCGTTGAAAATCCCTGATGAACTGGCGAAAGAGTGCCATTTTGAACTGAAAACGCCAAAACCTGATGCTTCGATGCAGGCGTATGCGCTATCGCTGGATAAGGCGGATGCGCCAGCGGAAGAGATGGATTTGGGTCGTCAGTTTGCTCAAACGGTAACGCTGGTATGTCAGTAAATATCCTGTCTATGCAGGCGCGCAGCTGGCGGCAGCTGTGGCCGCTGTATCTGCTGATAATTGTGCTGCTGGCCTGTGCGCTGCTGGTGTGGCAGTTCTGGCCGCAGATCCTGTTACAAAGCGTGCTCTGGCAGAAAAATCTGCACCAGCAGATGACTGCGCTGCTGCAACAGGTTGCCAGCCATCCTCAAAAGGCGGGGCTGACGCTGATGGGCTTCAGCCTGCTGTATGGCGTTTTGCACGCGCTGGGCCCGGGGCATGGCAAAGTCGTGATCGCTACCTTCCTGGCCACGCATCCTACCCGGGTAAAAACCAGCCTGCAGCTGACGATGATGGCTGCGGTGGTGCAGGGCGGCGTGGCCATTGCGCTGGTTACGATAATGCTGGTGGTGCTGAAACTCTCTTCGCGGCAGCTGCATCTCAGCAGCTACTGGCTGGAAAAAAGCAGCTATCTGCTGGTGGCCGGTCTGGGAGTATGGCTGTGCTGGCGTGCGGCCAGGAAGCTGATGCGCACGCTGCGGACCTCGGGCAAGACTGGCGGCATCACTATTCATCGCATTGTGCCAACCGATCACCAGCACAGCGAAAGCTGCGGCTGCGGGCATCAGCACGTACCGGACAGCGCTCAGCTTGCCACCGCCGTGGGTTGGAAAACGAAAAGTCTGGTAGTGATGTCGATGGGGATGCGTCCGTGTTCCGGGGCGATCATGATGCTGCTGTTCTCGAAGGTGATCGGGGTATACGGCTGGGGCGTACTGTCGGCGATTGCGATGGCGCTGGGTACGGCGCTGACCGTTTCCGGCATGGCGCTGCTGGTACAAATTTCCCGAATTCTGGCGCTACGTCTTAGCCGGGATCGTCCTGCTGCGGGCTGGCAGAAGGTCGCGCTGAACTGCCTTGCGCTGAGCGGAGGGATACTGCTGCTGGCGGCGGGTATTGTACTGTGGCTGAGCGCGCAGCCAGATATTTCGGGGGGCATCCGCCCGCTGTTTACCCGTTAATTTTGGGCATAAAAAAGGCCGACGTCAGGTCGGCCTTCGTGAGACGGGTAAAAATTAACGCTTTAGCGCTTCGCTCAGCTCTTCACGGATGTTAGCCAGGATTGATTTCACCACGCGCGGGTTACCGGCAACGATGTTTCCTGAAAGCATATAGCCGTGTGCGCCAACAAAGTCGGTGACCAGACCACCGGCTTCACGAACCAGCAGTTCACCGGCGGCAAAATCCCACGGCTTCAGGCCGATTTCGAAATAGCCGTCAACGCGGCCGGCGGCGGTGTAGGCCAGGTCCAGCGCAGCAGAACCGGTACGGCGGAAATCTGCACACTGGGTGAACAGTTTGCTGACGATGTTGATATAAGGGGTGGCGTGCTGCTTCAGCTTGAACGGGAAACCGGTCGCCAGGATGGTACCATCCAGATCGCGAGCGGTGCTGCCGCGCAGGCGGTAGCCGTTAAGCTGTGCGCCCTGGCCGCGAACGGCGCTGAACAGTTCATTACGCATTGGGTCATAAACTACCGCCACTTCGGTGCGGCCTTTAATGCGCACGGCGATAGAGACAGAGAAGTGAGGCAGGCGTTTGATGAAGTTGGTGGTGCCATCCAGAGGGTCGATAATCCACTGTATATCCTGGTCTTCACCGGCTAACTCACCACTTTCTTCAGTAATAATGGTGTGTTTCGGGTAAGACTTGCGAATCACCTCGATAATCTGGCGTTCCGCTTCGCGGTCAACATTAGTCACAAAGTCGTTGCTGCCTTTCTGGCTGGCTTCGACTGCGTCCGGGGTTTCATAGTTCTTAGCAATTACGTTTCCGGCCTTGCGCGCAGCGCGCACGGCGATGTTGAGCATCGGATGCATGTAGTGTCGTCTCACTGGATGTTAAAGAACGGTATCTCTTACTACCGCCAGCCTGCCGGTTTATTGGCCGCCGCAGTAGTTGGATATAAAACGGCGCGTACTATAGCAGGGAGAACGGCAAATGTCCTGAAAATATGATAGCATCGTTAAATTATTCCTCACACCTGACACTCTCATGCTGCAAAATATCCGAATCGTACTGGTTGAAACGTCCCACACCGGCAATATGGGCTCCGTAGCCCGTGCCATGAAAACCATGGGTTTAACAAACCTTTATCTGGTCAATCCGCTGGTTAAGCCTGACTCGCAGGCCATCGCTCTGGCTGCCGGTGCCAGCGATGTGATTGGTAATGCCACCATTGTCGATACCTTTGATGAAGCGATTGCCGGCTGCAGTCTGGTTGTCGGCACCAGCGCGCGTTCCCGTTCGCTGCCCTGGCCGATGCTGGACCCGCGTGAATGTGGCCTGAAGAGTGTGGAAGAAGGGCAGCAAGCGCCGGTTGCACTGGTGTTTGGCCGTGAACGCGTAGGTCTGACCAATGAAGAGCTGCAAAAATGCCACTACCACGTGGCGATTGCCGCGAACCCGGAATACAGCTCGCTGAATCTGGCGATGGCCGTCCAGGTGATTACCTATGAAGTGCGCATGGCCTGGCTACAATCGCAGGAAACCGAAGCCGCCGAAGTGACCGAATCGCCTTATCCACTGGTGGACGATCTTGAGCGTTTTTACCAGCATATGGAGAAGATGATGGTGGCCAGCGGCTTCATTCGCGAGGCGACGCCAGGACAGGTGATGAGTAAAATGCGCCGTCTGTTTACCCGTGCCCGCCCGGAAAAAGATGAGCTAAACATCCTTCGTGGCATGCTTTCATCCCTTGAAAAAAAGCGGGAAAATTGATTGGTTTTCATTTAAATCAATAAGTTAATACTTGAGTAAAACACTTGGTTAAATAGTTGAGTGTTTTACTCGGTTAAATACTTGACCAAATTACTCAGGAATGGCAGACTTGCGTCCATATTTTGTTAACACCCATCCAGGGTTATAACCGAGGTCGTAAAGCCATGAGACTGACATCCAAAGGCCGTTATGCTGTTACCGCTATGCTTGATGTTGCACTGCACTCTCACGAAGGTCCTGTACCTTTAGCTGATATTTCAGAGCGTCAGGGCATCTCCCTTTCTTATCTTGAGCAGCTGTTTTCTCGTCTGCGCAAGCATGGTCTGGTTGCCAGCGTACGTGGTCCGGGTGGTGGTTATCTGCTGGGTAAAGGTTCTGATGCGATCGCGGTTGGCGCAGTGATTACTGCCGTTGACGAATCCGTTGACGCCACCAAATGCCAGGGCAAAGAAGGCTGCCAGGGCGGCGAACGTTGCCTGACCCACGTGCTGTGGCGCGATCTGAGCGAGCGCATCAGCGACTTCCTGAATAATATTACGCTGGCCGAGCTGGTGAACAACCAGGAAATCCTGGAAGTTGCCGACCGCCAGAACAATAATGAAATTCGTCGCATCCCGAACGGTCGTATGCACGAAACAATTAACGTTAATCTGCGCGCCTGATCCTCACTCAATCGCGTTTCCAGCGTCGTGCAGATTATGTATCCCTGAGCTTTCAGATTGTCGTCCGGTGACAGCGGGTTGAAAGCTCAGGGAAAACCTGTACGGAGCTTAACGCGCAATGAAATTACCGATTTACCTCGATTACTCCGCCACCACTCCGGCCGACCCCCGCGTTGCCGCGAAGATGATGCAGCACCTCACCCTTGATGGAACCTTCGGTAATCCGGCCTCCCGTTCTCACCGTTTTGGCTGGCAGTCAGAAGAAGCCGTAGACATCGCCCGTAACCAGGTTGCTGAACTCATCGGTGCCGATCCCCGTGAAATCGTGTTTACCTCCGGTGCAACCGAAGCCAATAACCTGGCGATTAAAGGTGCCGCTGAGGCGAATCAGGAAAAAGGCCGTCATATTGTTACCTGTACCACGGAACATAAGGCCGTGCTGGATACCTGCGCACAGCTTGAGCGCGAAGGCTACAGCGTCACCTGGCTCAATCCACAGGCTGACGGCGTTATCGATCTTGCTCAGCTTGAAGCCGCGCTGCGTGATGACACGGTACTGGTGTCAATCATGCACGTTAATAACGAAACCGGTGTGATTCAGGATATTGCCGCCATCGGCGAACTGTGCCGCTCCCGCGGCATCCTTTTCCATGTTGACGCTACTCAAAGCGTGGGAAAATTGCCGATCGATCTCACTACGCTGAGCGTCGACTTAATGTCCGTATCCGCCCATAAGATTTACGGCCCAAAAGGCATTGGCGCGCTATACGTTCGCCGCAAGCCTAAGGTACGAATTGAGGCTCAAATTCACGGCGGTGGCCACGAACGCGGTATGCGTTCCGGCACGCTGCCGGTGCATCAGATTGTAGGCATGGGTGAAGCCTATCGTATTGCCAAAGAAGAGATGGCCGAAGAAATGGCGCGCCTTGCTTCACTGCGTGCACGCTTCTGGACGGGAATCAGCGCAATTGAACAGGTTCATCTCAACGGTTCGTTTGAACACGGCGCGCAAAATATTCTCAACGTCAGCTTCGGCTACGTTGATGGCGAATCGCTCATTATGATGCTGAAGGATCTGGCCGTTTCATCCGGCTCCGCCTGCACCTCAGCCAGCCTGGAGCCTTCCTATGTGCTGCGTGCAATGGGCGTGAGCGACGATCTCGCCTACAGCTCGCTGCGTTTCTCGCTGGGTCGATTCACCACCGTTGAAGAGATTGACTATGCGATCGCGCTGATCGTGAAGTCAATTGCGAGGATGCGTGAGGTTTCCCCACAGTGGGCGGCGTTTAAAGCAGCAGGCGTTGCTGCTGCCAGCTAGACGTTAGCTTACAGATTCGCGTTATGCCAACGGGCCGGATTAACTCTTCGGCCCGTTTCACATTCAGCATAAAAGCACGGCATGAGAGCATGCGGTGAAAACATCTTTCCCGCATTTCTGTTAGTCTGGTGCGTCGATTTTGAATAGCATCTGTCCTGCGGCAAATCGCAGAGGCCGGGGATCTCCGGTCCACGACGTGAAAAAATGATAAGGAGCCATGCGATGACCACCTCTGTTATGAACATTACCCTGTCAACGGCTGCGGCCGATCCGCGCTGGGGCGAAAAAGCGACCCTAACCAGTAATGACAGTGGAATGACGATCCATCTCACCGGCAAAGATGCACAGACCACCATCCAGCGCGCCGCGAGAAAAATTGGCGGGCAGGGGATCCGTAATATCAGCCTGAGCGGCGACGGCTGGGATCTGGAAAACAGCTGGGCATTCTGGCAGGGCTACCGCGCGCCGAAAGGGTCGCGCCAGGTTGAATGGGCCGCACTGAATGAGGCTGACACCAAAGAACTGAACAGCCGCCTGAAGATCGTTGACTGGGTGCGTGACACCATCAATATGCCGGCGGAAGACCTGGGGCCAGAACAGCTGGCGACCCGCGCGGTCGATCTGCTGTGTGATGTCGCCTGCGACAGCGTCAGCTACCGCATCACCAAAGGCGAAGACCTGCGCCTGCAAAATTATGCCGGTCTGCACACCGTCGGGCGCGGTTCTTCCCGCAGCCCGGTGCTGCTGACGCTGGATTTTAATCCGTCGGGTAAAGAAGATGCACCGGTGTTTGCCTGCCTGGTCGGTAAAGGTATTACTTTCGATACCGGCGGCTACAGCCTGAAGCAGAGCGGTTTTATGGACTCCATGAAATCTGACATGGGCGGCGCGGCCACCCTGACCGGCGCGCTTGCGCTGGCGATTACCCGTGGCCTGGATAAGCGCGTGAAGCTGATCCTCTGCTGCGCGGATAACATGGTCAGCGGCAATGCCTTCAAGCTTGGCGACATCATCCACTACCGCAACGGCAAAACCGTTGAGGTAATGAATACCGACGCTGAAGGCCGTCTGGTTCTGGCCGATGGGCTGATTGACGCCAGTGCGCTGAAGCCAAAACTGATCGTCGATGCCGCCACCCTGACCGGTGCGGCGAAAACCGCACTGGGTAACGACTATCACGCGCTGTTCAGCTTTGACGATGCGCTGGCGCAGTCGCTGCTAAACTGTGCTGAAAAAGAGAGCGAGCCGTTCTGGCGCCTGCCGCTGGCGGAATTCCACCGCAGCCATCTGCCGTCAAACTTTGCCGACCTCAACAACATCGCCAGCCCGGCACACTCTGCCGGTGCCAGCACCGCCGCTGCATTCCTGTCGCACTTTGTCAGCGAATATAAGACCGGCTGGCTGCACATTGACTGCTCCGCCACCTACCGTAAAGGTGCGGTGGATCAGTGGTCTGCGGGTGCAACCGGTCTGGGCGTGCGCACTGTCGCTAACCTGCTGCTCAGCCACGAATAATGGCGATCGGGCGATCTTCCTTTACGGATCGCCCGCTAAAACATAGCCCGTAAACGAAAAGAACCTGACGATGAACGAACTTAACCCGCGCCTTGAAGAGGTGCTGAAGCTGGCCGCCGGTGAACCGGCACACCGCCCCGAGTTTTTCTCCCTGCTGATGGATGCCAGCGTGGTGGTCCCGGGCGAAAGCGCCGAGGCCGGTTCTGCTATTGATGCCAGCACGCCGGTGGATTTGCAGCACTGGGAAAAAGACGACGGTACCAGCATTATCCCCTGCTTCACCTCGGTCAGCGCACTGGAGCAGGCGGTCAGCGGCGAGCAGGCTTATCTGGTGATGCCAGTGCGTACGCTGTTTGAAATGACGCTCGGTGAAACGCTGTTCCTGAATCCAAAACTGCCGGAGGGGAAAGAGTTTTCGCCGCGTGAAATTGCCGATTTACTGGGCGATCACGGCAGCGCGCTCAGCCAGCAGACCGTGCTGGAAGGCGGGACACCATTACTGCTGTCGGAAATTGCCGAGCCGCCTGCGCAGATGATTGACTCGCTGACACAGCTGTTTGCCAAATACAAATCGGTGCGCCGCGCTTATGTAGCTCACATTAAAGAGAGTGCCGACCAGCCAGCAAACCTGCTGATTGGTATCGAAGCCGACGGCGACATTGACGCGATCATTCAGGCGGCGGGAAGCGTGGCAACCGATACCATGCTGGAAGATGAGCCGATCGATATTTGCCATGTTGTGGAAGGCGATAAGGGCATCAGCCACTTCTTTATCGCCCATATCAAGCCTTTCTACGAACGCCGCTGGGGCAGCTTCCTGCGCGATTTCAAAGTGGTAAATCTTTAAGTTCCTGCATCAAAAAAGGCGACCAGTCGGGTCGCCTTTCTACTGAAGTACTAAAGGGGCTTACAGCGAATCGTTGACGATCGGTAGATCGTTGCGGCTGCCCCATTCTCCCCAGGAACCGTCATACAGCGTGACCTCTTTCGCGCCCAGACTGGTCAGCGCCAGAATCACTACCACCGCCGTCACCCCGGAGCCGCAGCTGGCGATAACCGGCTGGGCCAAATCGACGCCCTGCCGATCGAAGATTGCGCGCAGTTCGGCGGCGGGTTTCAACTGGCCTTCGCTGACCAGGCTATTCCACGGCACGTTCAGACTGCCGGGAATGCGGCCACGATGCAGACCCGGACGGGGTTCGTCAACTTCACCGTGGAAGCGGTTTGCCGCGCGGGCATCAATAATCTGTGCGCCACCTTCATGACTGACCAGCAGCACATCGGTTACGCGTTTAACCCGATCGCCGTCTGTGACTTTCGCGTCAAAATCACCTTCCGTCAGGCTGACTTCACCGCTTTCCAGCGGCAAGTTCGCTTTCTTCCATCCAGCCAGCCCACCGGCCAGAATTGACACCTGCTCCGCGCCAAAATAGTTCAGCATCCACCAGGCGCGCGGTGCGGAAAACAGATTGCCTTCATCGTAAACCACCAGATGTTTATCTGCACTGACGCCCAGTTCACGCATGGCAACGGCAAAAGCTTCAGCACGCGGCAGCATATGAGGCAGGGCGGTGCTGTGGTCGGAAAGCGCTTCGATATTAAAGAACGGTGCACCGGGGAGATGGGCAGCCAGGTATTCAGCGGTCACATCACGCGTTAATTCCTGACCGGGCGGCAGCATGCGCGCATCCAGAACCTGAACATTTTCATCGGTAATATGCTCCGCCAGCCACTCGGCGGTCACAAACAGGGAACGGGTCGTCATAGCGTCCTCATCGTTGACAGTGTTTTGCTGAGTGTCAGCGATTTTACCCTCTACCACAAGGGTAAATCCCGGTACTGGGAGACAGCTGGCAAAATGCCTGCGTGGAGGAATAGAAATTGCACAGATTACCTATTACTATTTTAGAGAAATTGTAACACGGGTTGACGGTCATCCAGATGCAGCGGCCAGGCAAGGGGAACTGTCAGAATAAATGCATAATGGAATATAAGGTTGGTTCTGATGGATGTGCTCAGGCTGCTACTGCGTTTACCTTTTCTGCTGCTGAAGGGCCTTTGCTGGCTGATTTCTCGCCTGTTGCGGCTGCTGGGATATCTTCTTCGCCCGCTGCTTGGTGAGATTAACTGGCAGGCACCACGCTGGGCGGCGGCATTCGGCCGCGGTTTTAACCGTCTGGAGCAGGGCGTTATTCGCCATCCTAAAATCATCAGCCTGAGTCTTATCCTGCTGTTGGGCCTGGCGGCGGCGGGTTGGTATGGCTGGAACCTTTGGCAAAACCGCCCTAAGCCAATAGACGTTGCGCCGATCGCGATACAGCAAACTCATGTCGAAGCCTCCAACCCGCAGGCGCTGGATTATCAGGCGGCAACCCTCCCTAAACAGCTTCTGACTCTCAGCTTTGATACCTCTGCCGCACCGATTGAACGCGTCGGCAAGTCGGTTGATAAAGGTATCAGTATTAAACCGGCGTTGGATGGCGAATGGAAATGGTCCGATGCGCAAACGCTTATTTTTACGCCGAAAGCCCCGCTTTCGCTAGGTGCCAGCTATCAGGTAGACCTCAATCCGAAGACGCTGCTTGCTCCACAAATCCAGCTGGAACAAACCCGCTATGACTTCAGCGTACCCGCTTTCGACTATCAGCCCGGTGAGGCCGAATATTACCAGGACCCACAGAATCGCGGCCAGCACAGTGCCATTTTTAACCTGCGTTTTACCGCGCCAGCGGATGTCGCCAGCGTTGAAAAACAGCTTTCGTTGGGTGTTTCAAGCGCGAAGGGACAGGCTGAAAAGCCGCTAAAATTCACCGTCAACTGGGATGATAAAAAACTTAACGCCTGGGTACGCTCCGAACCGCTGGTGGCGATGGATCACGGTGGTGTGGTGCATCTGAAAATCGGCGAACCGCTAAAATCGTCGTTGCCTGGAAACAGTATTGAGCGCAAAGGTGAAAGCTGGGTTAGCGTGCCAAACCTTTACAGCCTGAGCGTCAGCGATGTCAGTGCGCAGGTGGTTGATAAACCGGGCAGCCCGAGTGAAAGGGCGCTGATCGTCGGTTTCAGCGATGCAGTGGCGGATAATGAGGTTGGCAAAGCGGTCAAAGCCTGGCTACTGCCGCAGCACGATCCGCGCTCTGAGGCAAAAAATGCGGATCAAATTGAGTTCACCGAATGGAATCTCGACAATATCGATCGGGCCGTTTTACAGAAATCACCGCAGCTTCCGTTAAGCCTCAATGATGCTGAAGACGATTATCAGCCTCAGTTCAGCTTTAAATTTGATGCTCCGGCCCAGCGCTATCTTCTGGTGCAGGTTGATGCGCTGGTGACCTCCAGCGGCGGCTACAAAATGCCGCAAAAAGTCTGGCAGGTGGTGCAGGTGCCGGACTATCCGCAGATGCTGAGTTTTGCCGCCCAGGGGGCGCTGCTGCCGGTGAACGGCGATAAGCATATTAGTGTGGCGGCGCGTAACGTTCCGGGGATGAGGCTGGATATCAAGCGGGTGATCCCGAGTCAGCTGCAGCATATCGTCTCCTTTAAAAGCCGTGAATATGCCTCCGCTGATTTTAACCGGCTGAACGATGAGTATTTCACTGAACACTTCCGTTATCAGACCGCAATTGGCAATCAAAAGCCGGGGGAAGTCAGCTATCAGGGGATCGATCTTTCGCGCTACCTCTCTACCGACAGCGCGTCCCATCGCGGTGTGTTCCTGCTTTCCCTGTCGCCGTGGTCGCCAGAGCAAAAAGATGCGCAGCCGGGGGAAGATGAATATCAGGAAGGGGATGAAGAACAGCAGAGTATCGGCGACTCGCGTTTCGTGGTGGTGACCGATCTTGGAATCATTGCCAAGCGCGCGCAGGATAAATCCCGCGATCTGTTCGTTCAGTCCATCAGCAGCGGTCAGCCGGTAGCGGATGCCCTGGTGTCCGTGGTAGCAAAAAACGGAGAGAAGCTGCTGACCCGCCGGACGGGGGGCGATGGTCACGTCCGTTTCCCACCGCTGGAAGCTTATACCAACGAGCGCCAGCCGGTGATGTTCCTGGTTGAAAAAGAAGGGGATGTGTCGTTCCTGCCCAGCGGGCGTGACAACGATCGCGGCCTCGACTTCTCGCGTTTTGATGTTTATGGCGAATCCACACCGGAAGACTCGCGAACCCTCAGCAGCTACCTGTTCTCCGATCGCGGCGTTTATCGCCCCGGTGATACCTTTAATATCGGCCTGATTACCCGCGCTGCCGACTGGTCAGTGCCGCTCAACGGCATTCCGGTGCGGGCAGAAATTCACGATCCTCGCGACAAGCTGATGCGCACTGTACCGCTGACCCTCAACGCCAGCGGTTTCAATGAACTGAGCTTTACCACTGACGAAAATGCACCAACCGGCGAATGGATGATCTACCTCTATCTGCCGGGCAAGGATGATGATTCCACCCGCCTTCTGGGCAGTACGGCGGTGAATATCAAAGAGTTCGAGCCGGATCAGCTCAAGGTTAAGCTGTCGCTGACGCCGGACAGGCATTCAGGCTGGGTCAAACCCGGCGAGCTGAAGGCCAGTATTGATGTGCAGAACCTGTTTGGTACGCCGGCGCAGGGGCGTCGTGTCGCTTCGAAGCTGACGTTGCGTCCGGTTTATCCGGCCTTTGATCGCTATCCTGACTATGCCTTCTATGAAGCGCGCCCGGCCGGTGAAGGATTCGAAACCGAGCTGCAGGACAGCACCACGGACGACAGCGGTTCAGCAAATATCGCGCTGGACCTCAGCGGCTGGGAAGATGCCACCTGGCAGCTGCAGCTGCTGTCGGAAGCCTTTGTTGCCGGCGGTGGGCGCTCCGTCGCTGCTACGGCACGCACGCTGGTTTCACCTTGGGACTATCTGGTGGGCTTCAAGCCGGACGGCGATCTCAGCTTTATTCGCCTCGGTACGCAGCGCAGCGTAAATCTGCTGGCGATCGACCCGTCGCTTGAGCCCATAGCGCTTGGCGACCTGAAGCTGGAACTGCTTGAGCAAAAATATCTGTCGGTCCTGACGCGGCAGGAGTCCGGCGTTTATAAATACCAGTCGAAACTGAAGGAAATTCCGGTCAGTGAGAACCGGTTTGAACTGGCGGCATCCGGTACGACCTTACCGCTGATGACCAACCAGCCGGGTGACTACGTGCTGGTGGTGAAAAACGCCAAAGGGGATGTGCTTAACCGTATCGCCTACAGCGTTACCGGCGACGCCAATATCAGCCGTTCGCTGGATCGTAATGCTGAGCTGAAGCTGAAGCTCGATCGCGGTGAGTATCAGCCGGGCGATGAAATTGAAGTGGCCATCAATGCGCCTTACACCGGCAGCGGTCTAATCACCATCGAGCGGGAAAAGGTGTATAGCTGGCAGTGGTTCCATACCACGACCACCAGTTCCGTGCAGAAGATTCGCATTCCGGCCGGGCTGGAGGGCAATGCCTATATCAACGTGCAGTTTGTGCGCGATATTAACTCTGATGAAATCTTTATGAGCCCGCTCAGCTACGGTGTGATACCGTTTAAAATCAGCAACCAGGCGCGGAAAAATGCGCTGGCGCTGAGCGTGCCGGACGTGATCAAGCCGGGAGATAACCTGCCTGTTACGGTGACCGCCGACGGCCCGCAGCAGGTTGCGGTATTTGCGGTTGATGAAGGAATTCTGCAGGTGGCGCGCTATCGACTGACCGACCCGCTGGATTACTTCTTCCGCAAGCGCGAACTGAACGTGGAAAGCTCGCAGATCCTCGACCTGATCCTGCCGGAGTTCAGCAAGCTGATGTCGCTGACTTCCGCACCGGGCGGTGACGGCGGTGAAAGCCTGGATCTGCACCTGAATCCGTTTAAACGCAAGCGCGATAAGCCGGTGGCGTTCTGGTCCGGCATTACCGAGGTGAACGGACAGGCGCAGTTTACCTGGCCGGTCCCGGACTACTTCAACGGCAAAATCCGCGTGATGGCGATTTCTGCCACCGCCGGAAAAATCGGTAAGGCACAGACCTCCACCACCGTGCGCGATGACTTTATCCTGACACCGAACGTTCCGGCGATGGTGGCACCGGGTGATGAGTTTGACGTCAGCGTCGGCGTCAGTAACAACCTTGAGGGACAGGGAAGTGAAGCGCTGCCCGTCAAGATCAGCGTCACGCCACCGTCACAGCTGGAGGTGGTCGGTAGCGCAGAGCAGTCCCTGCCGCTGGCGGCGAAGCATGAAGGCGTGGTGACCTTCCGCCTGCGGGCGAAAGCCGCGCTCGGCGATGCTCCGCTGGTGTTCCGCGCCGGTTACGGCGATAAAACCAGTCAGCGAACCTTGAGTACCTCGGTGCGCCCGGCGGTGCCTTATCGTACCCAATCGGTTATGGGGCGCATGAACGGCAGACAGCAGCAGGTGGATAACCTGCGCCAGATGTTTGATGCCTATGCACAGCGGCAGGCGGCAGTGTCTTATTCACCACTGGTACTGACTAGCGGGCTAGCCCGCTATCTGGCGGATTATCCTTATTACTGTTCTGAACAGATCGTCAGCCAGTCCATCCCGCTGCTGTTGCAGAGTGAGCACCCGGAACTCCGTGGCAGCCTGTCGAACGATAAAGTCCGGCAGCAGCTTAAAGGCATTCTCGACGTGTTGCGCTCGCGGCAGAACGGCGATGGGGCTTTCGGGCTTTGGACAGCATCGCCGCAGGCCGATCCGTTCGTGACGCCGTACGTCGTTCAGTACCTGCTGGAGGCCAGAGCAGCGGGCTATCCGCTGCCTGCCGATATGCTGGATGAGGCCAACGTGGCGCTGCGGACCCTTGCCAGCAGTGGCTATGAGGATCTGTATCATCTGCGCCTGCGCGCCTGGGCGATTTACCTGCTGACGCGGCAGGGCGAAATCACCACGAACGCGCTGGCTTCGGTGCAGGAAACGCTGCAAAAGCGCTTCCCTGACGGCTGGAAAACCGACCTCGCTTCGCTGTACCTGGCTTCTTCGTGGAAACTGCTGAAAGCGGATGATGAAGCAGAGCGACTGTTGCAGCCCAGCTGGCAGGCGCTGAGTAAGGCTTATGACAAGAGCTGGTGGACGCAGAACTATTACGATCCGCTGGTGACGGATGCCACGCGGCTGTACCTGATCGTTCGCCACTTCCCGGAGAAAGTGGACGCCATCCCACCGCAGGTGCTGGAGAATATGGTGCAGGCGCTGCGTGAAGAACGCTACACCACCTTCTCGTCGGCGATGAGTATCCTGGCACTGGAAAGCTATGCCGGGCAGGTGGCACAGCACAATGATGTGCAGGGCCTGAAGATTAATCAGATCGGCGGTGACAATAAGGTTCCGCAGCTCATTTCTTCAATTAAAGGCCAGTTCAGCCAGGGTGAGTTCAGTTCTGCTGCGCGCTCGATTCAGTTCGGTAATCCGAACAGCGCACCGGCATGGTATGTGGTGACGCAGGCCGGATATGACCTTGCTGCGCCGCAGAAAGCGATCTCACGCGGGCTGGAAATTACCCGCGACTATACCGATGCGGCTGGAAAACCGATTGATAAAGTGACGCTGGGCCAGACGATCTCGGTTCATCTGAAGGTGCGGGCGAATTCCCAGCAGGCACTGAGTAACCTTGCCGTCGTCGATCTGCTGCCGGGTGGGTTTGAAGTCGTACAGCAGACCCCGCCGCCGCCGGAAAACGCTGAGGAGGAGGGCGAGAGCGAAAACAGTGGCGGATGGAGCTCGCCGCTGGCGGCCGATGGCTCAACCTGGTCGGTGGACTACAGTGATATCCGCGAAGATCGGGTGATCGTTTATGGCAGCGCCACGCGTGAGGTACAGGAGTTTGTTTATCAGATTAAAGCCACCAATACCGGCAGCTTCGTGATCCCGCCAGCCTACGGCGAGGCGATGTACGATCGCGATATTCAGGCGATGTCCGCCGCGCAGGGGAAAATTCAGGTGGTGGCGGCTGAGCCGTCAGCCGCACCGTAACGCGGCTGATGAAGTTAACAAATCGGGCTGGTTTAAAGCGGCTGTTGCAAAATGCTGCCGCAGTAGTGGTATTGCTGGCTCTGTTTCTGCTGGGCTGGCGGCTGTGGCCGCACCCGCCGCTTTCGCAGGGGTTACCGCTGTCGACGGCCTGGTACGATCGTCATGGCCAGCTGCTGCGTTTACAGCTCGCCACTGACGATCGCTACCGTCAGTGGACGCCGCTGGCGGACATGTCGCCGCTGGCGATCGACGGTATTCTGCTGCATGAAGATCGCTGGTTTTACGCTAATCCCGGTTTTAATCCGGTCAGCCTGCTGCGTGGGTTCTGGCGCAGCTATATCACCGGTGGCAGCAAGCAGGGGGGATCGACAATCACCATGCAGCTGGCGCGCATGAAGTGGCAGCTGAATACACGAACTCCCGGAGGAAAGCTGGTGCAGCTGCTGCGCGCTGTGCAGCTTGAGCTGAGCTACTCCAAGCACGATATTCTGGAAGCCTATCTGAATTACGCCCCTTACGGTCGTAATATTGAAAGTTTGGGTGCCGCCAGTCTGATCTACTTTAATAAACCACCCGCAAAGCTGACGCTGGCCGAGGCATTAACGCTGGCCGTGCTGCCGCAGTCGCCCAGCCTGCGCATCGATCCGCGAAGCGGCGAACTCAGCCCGGCGCTAATGCAGGCGCGCAATCGTCTGTTTGCCCGCTGGCAGCAATTTTATCCCACCGATAACGGCCAGCAGGCGTTGTTTCGCCTGCCGATGACTCTGCGCCAGCCGCAGGCGCTGCCGTTTATCGCGCCACATTTTATTGAACAGCTACAGCCTGGAGAACGTGCGCTTCGGGTTGACACGACGCTGGATGCCACGCTGCAAACGCTGGTTGAGCGACAGGTTCGCGCCTATATCTTACGCAACCAGAATCGGGGAATTCATAACGCCGCGGTGATGCTGGTGGACAGCCGTGATATGGGCGTGCGGGCGCTGGTCGGTTCGGCGGATTATTTCAACCGGCAGATCCAGGGACAGGTTAACGGCACGACGGCAAAACGTTCCCCCGGTTCCACGCTGAAACCGTTTATTTACGCGCTGGGCATGGAGCAGGGCGTTCTGCATCCCATGACCGTGCTTAAAGATGTACCGTCTACTTTTGGCAGCTACGCACCGGAAAACTTTGACCGGCGTTTTCTGGGGCCGGTGACGGCAACCGATGCCCTGAACTTCAGCCGTAATATTCCCGCCGTGGCAATTGCGGCGCAGCTGCGTCAGCCGAGTTTCTATCAGTTTTTACGGCTGGCCGGTATCAGCAATATGGCGAGTGAAAAACACTATGGACTGTCGCTGGTGCTGGGCGGTGGCGAGGTGACGGCTCAGGAGCTGGCAAGGCTGTATGCCATGCTGGCAAACCGCGGTGAACTGCGTCCGCTGAGGATGCGTGAAAGCGATCCGCTTGATGCTGGTGCCCGGTTATTGAGTGAAGAAGCCAGCTTTATGACTCTTGATATTCTGCGGCAGCATCGTCGCCCCGGCGATACGCTGGCCCAGCGGCCTTCATCGCTGCCGGTATACTGGAAAACCGGGACTTCCTGGGGATTTCGCGATGCCTGGAGCGTAGGGATTTTCGGGCCTTACGTGCTGGTTGTCTGGCAAGGTAATTTCTCCGGTCAGGGGAACAATGCGTTTATTGGCGTGGAAGCCGCCGCGCCGCTGTTCTTCAATATTATCGACAGCATTGCTGCCAGCTATCCTCAGCTGCGGGAGCCCCGGCACCGCTTTCCCCCTCATCTCAAAAAAGTGGATATCTGCCTGCCCAGCGGTAACCTGCCGACTCAATGGTGCCAGCAACGCGGCAGCAGCTGGTTTATCCCGGGTAAATCCCCGATTACCGTCGATACCGTTTATCGTCCGCTGCGGATTGATAACCTGAGCGGTAAAGTGGCCTGCGCACCCTGGGATGAACACAGCAGCCACGTTGAGGTCTTCGAATTCTGGTCCTCCGACCTGGCAAACGTTTTTGCCAGCGCGGGTCTGCCAAAACGGCCACCGCCTCGCGGAGAGTGTCAGCCGGAGTCGCAGAGCGGTTCAGCGCCGCGTATTATCTCGCCGCTAAAAAACACCACCTACACGCTCCGTCAGTCACAGCGCGGGCGCGAAAATATTAGTTTCAGCGCAGTGACCGACGCCGACAGCCGCACGGTTTACTGGTTTGTTGATGATATCTACCTTGGTAGCAGCGCCAGCAAAACGCCGCTGGACTGGCAGCCATCACGCTCCGCCCGGTACAGAATTCGCGCGGTTGACGATCGTGGCCGTGCCGACAGTCGTACGGTGAGGGTAGAAATCATTAATTGATTTCATACGGTTTTGCCGCCGTCGGGTGGTTAATCAGCTACGGGCTGGGTAAAATGGCGTCAGGTGGCGAAAAAAGCCGCGACGCCGATCGTGTTTTTCAACATTTTCTTGAAACTCCGATAGGCATTTCCGCTTATGCACCCTTATAATCTGCGGCCATTTTCCCGGCCGGGACACTTTTCACGGCTAAACTCGACGTATAAAACAGGGGTCAACATGACTATTGAGCGTACCTTTTCCATCGTAAAACCTAACGCTGTGGCAAAAAACGTAATCGGTGCCATCTTCAACCGTTTTGAAAGCGCTGGCTTCAAAATCGTTGGCAGCAAAATGCTGCATCTGAGCAAAGAACAGGCCGAAGGTTTCTATGCTGAGCACCAGGGTAAGCCGTTCTTTGATGGTCTGGTAGAGTTCATGACTTCTGGTCCGGTTGTTGTTTCCGTACTGGAAGGCGAAAACGCCGTTCAGCGTCACCGCGATCTGATGGGCGCAACTAACCCGGCTAACGCTCTGGCGGGTACACTGCGCGCTGACTACGCTGACAGCTTCACCGAGAACGCAACCCACGGTTCTGACTCTGCTGAATCAGCAGCACGTGAAATCGCCTACTTCTTCGGCGAAGGCGAAATCTGCCCACGCACCCGCTAATCAGCGGATGCCAGACCGGCGTCAGGTGTGGTGAATAACCCTGCGGTTTACAATTTATTTTTGTCAGCCGCTTTAACCTTACGTTAGTCGCGAGTACAATTATGCGCCCCGGTAGAGCTTGCTCTCTGGGGCGCTTCTTATTCTATTCACCTGAATTCACCAAAACAGCGCCATAACGTGTAATAACGAGGCCAGAGAACATTATGTCAGATACTATTGTGACGCCGTCGTCCGCATCGCCTGTAACCGTCCAGCCTAAAAAAGACAAAATTAACCTGCTCGATCTGAATCGCCAGCAAATGCGCGAATTTTTCGCCAGCCTGGGGGAAAAACCGTTTCGTGCCGATCAGGTTATGAAGTGGATTTACCACTACTGCTGCGATGATTTCGACGAAATGACCGATATCAACAAGGTCTTTCGTAACAAGCTGAAAGAGGTGGCTGAAATCCGTGCGCCTGAAGTGGCTGAAGAACAGCGCTCTGCTGATGGCACCATCAAGTGGGCCATCCAGGTAGGCGGTCAGCAGGTTGAAACCGTTTATATCCCTGAAAAAGATCGCGCCACGCTGTGCGTTTCCTCACAGGTAGGTTGCGCACTGGAATGTAAATTCTGCTCTACCGCGCAGCAGGGCTTTAACCGCAACCTGCGCGTCTCGGAAATTATTGGCCAGGTCTGGCGTGCCGCTAAAATCATTGGCGCCGCGAAAGTGACCGGTTCGCGTCCTATCACCAACGTGGTGATGATGGGGATGGGTGAACCGCTGCTGAACCTGACCAACGTGGTTCCGGCAATGGAAATCATGCTGGATGATTTTGGTTTTGGCCTGTCTAAACGCCGCGTGACGCTGTCAACGTCGGGCGTGGTTCCCGCGCTGGATAAACTGGGCGATATGATCGATGTGGCGCTGGCTATTTCGCTTCACGCACCGAATGACACAATTCGTGATGAAATTGTTCCGATCAATAAAAAGTACAATATTGAAACGTTTTTGGGTGCCGTCAGCCGCTATATCGGTAAGTCCAACGCTAACCAGGGGCGCGTGACCATTGAGTACGTGATGCTTGATCACATCAATGACAGCACCGACAACGCCCATGAACTGGCCGCGCTGTTGAAAGATACGCCGTGTAAAATTAACCTGATCCCATGGAACCCGTTCCCGGGTGCGCCGTATGGCCGTAGCTCGAACAGCCGCATTGACCGTTTCTCTAAGGTGTTGATGGAATACGGATTTACGACTATTGTCCGTAAGACGCGCGGCGATGATATCGATGCCGCCTGCGGTCAGCTGGCCGGTGACGTGATTGACCGAACCAAGCGTACGCTGAAAAAGAAAATGGCCGGTGAAGCGATATCTGTGAAGGCGCTCTGAAACCCGGTCTTTTCCGATAAAGAAACGCTGCCGCTGGCTGTTTGCCCTGGGCTGATTGACGTACCCTGACGGTACATCACAGCCGAGGGAGAGGCGGAATGCGTATCAGGATGAGTATAGTGGCAGCGCTGCTGCTGGCAGGATGTCAGACGGCACAGCAAAATAAGGCGCTGGTTGAAACCCGGTTACAGCTGGGTCTGGCCTATCTGGCGCGCGGCGAGTTAGATGCCGCGCAGAGAAATCTGCAACGGGCGCTGGCGCTGGCTCCGAATGATTATCGTACTCAGCTGGCTGAAGCTCGCTATCAGCATCAGGCAGGCGATGATACGCTGGCCGCGAAGTACTATCATCGCGCGCTGACGCTGGCACCGCAAAACGGCTATGTGCTTAATAATTACGGTGCGTTTCTTTGCAGATTAGGGCAGTATGATGCGGCACAACGGCATTTCATTCAGGCTGCTGAAGATTCAGCAAATGGGACTCGTGCCGACAGCGTTGAAAATTCAGGCTACTGTTATCTGAATGCCGGGCAACGAGAGAGAGCGCGTCATGCGCTGGCGGAAGCGGTAACAGCCGATGCCGCCAAGGGAATGCCCATGCTGGCAGAAGCCGAAAGGCGATTTGGAAAGGGGAAACGTGAGGATTCACGTGTCCTGTTAGAAATTTATCAACACAGCTTTCCTGTTTCAGCGGAAAGTTTGTGGCTAGAGATTCGCTTCGCCGTGCAGGAAGGCCGCACTGCTGATGTTAAACATTTTGGGGGCCAACTTGCGCGAATTTTTCCACAATCGATACAGTACCAGCACTTTCTAGCTAATGAATACTGAAGCCACTCAAGAAAAATCTAACGTAAATTCAACAGGCGAGCGCCTGCGTAGCGCCCGTGAAAAAATGGGCCTGACTCAGCAGAACATTGCTGAGCGCCTCTGCCTGAAACTTTCCACCGTTCGCGACCTTGAAGAAGATAAGACGCCGGCTGATTTGGCATCGACCTTCTTGCGCGGCTATATCCGTTCTTATGCCCGCCTCGTGCATATCCCGGAAGAGGACCTGTTGCCGATGATGGCAAAACAGGCCCCGATCCGGGCGGCGAAAGTTGAACCCATGCAGAGTTTTGCACTGGGTAAACGTCGCAAAAAACGGGACGGCTGGTTAATGATCTTCACCTGGCTGGTGGTGTTTGTGGTTGTCGGCCTGACCGGCGCATGGTGGTGGCAGAATCATAAAGCCGCACAGGACGATCTGGTCACTTTGTCCGATCAGAACAGTTCCGTCACCGATGACAACAGCCAGTCGATTCAGCTGGAAGGCACCTCTCCGGACGCCTCAGCTCAGCCACAGTCCCCTGAAGAGGGGGCTTCGGCCCAGACTACCCCCGCAGAACCGGTAGACAATAGCGGAACTGCGGCTGCTCCAGCTGCGACCGCCCCTGTTGCTTCTGCCCCTGCTGCTTCTGCTCAAACCAGCCAGAATCAGCCTGCCGTTGTTTCGCCAAGCCAGGCTTCGGTTGATAACACCACCGGAAGTCCGTTGCCAACCGGTAGCGCTGGCGTTAGCCAGCCAGCCGTCGACCCAAATGCACTGGTGATGAACTTCACCAAAGATTGCTGGCTGGAAGTGACCGATGCCGCAGGGAAAAAACTGTTCAGCGGGATTCAGCGCAGCGGTGGTAAACTTAGCCTTGCTGGTACCGCACCTTATCGCTTGAAAATTGGTGCGCCAGCCGCAGTACAGATCCAGTATCAGGGCAATCCTGTCGATCTGAGTCGTTTTATCCGTACTAACCAGGTTGCTCGTCTGACAGTAGGTGCGCCATAACGCATCTTCTCTGGGCGCGAGCGATTGTGGAGAAAGAATATGCATAATGAAGCACCCATTACCCGTCGCAAATCAAAGCGCATTTACGTCGGCAAGGTGCCCGTGGGCGACGGAGCACCTATCGCCGTCCAGTCTATGACCAATACCAAGACCACCGACGTTGCTGCGACAGTTGCTCAAATTAAAGCACTGGAGCGCGTCGGTGTTGATATCGTTCGTGTGTCCGTACCTACGATGGATGCTGCCGAAGCGTTCCGCCTGATCAAACAGCAGGTGAACGTTCCTCTGGTCGCCGATATTCATTTTGACTACCGTATTGCTTTAAAGGTCGCTGAATATGGCGTGGACTGCCTGCGCATTAACCCGGGCAATATCGGTAACGAAGAGCGTATCCGCCAGGTCGTTGACTGCGCGCGACACTACAACATTCCGATTCGTATCGGTGTGAACGGTGGATCGCTGGAAAAGGATCTGCAGGAAAAGTACGGCGAGCCAACGCCGCAGGCGCTGCTGGAATCGGCAATGCGTCACGTGGATCATCTCGATCGTCTTAACTTCGATCAGTTTAAAGTCAGCGTTAAAGCTTCAGACGTTTTCCTGGCCGTTGAATCTTATCGTCTGCTGGCTAAGCAGATCGACCAGCCTCTGCACCTCGGCATTACCGAGGCGGGTGGCGCTCGTGCCGGTGCGGTTAAGTCTGCCATCGGCCTCGGTTTACTTCTGTCTGAAGGCATTGGCGATACGCTGCGTATTTCGCTGGCGGCCGATCCGGTTGAAGAAGTTAAAGTCGGTTTCGATATTTTGAAATCCCTGCGCATTCGTTCACGCGGTATCAACTTTATCGCCTGCCCGACCTGTTCCCGTCAGGAGTTTGACGTGATCGGTACGGTGAATGCGCTGGAAGAGCGGCTGGAAGATATCATCACGCCGATGGATATCTCGATTATCGGCTGCGTAGTTAACGGCCCAGGTGAG
The DNA here is from genome assembly GCF_016624745.1 of Erwinia sp. S43. Classification (NCBI taxonomy): domain Bacteria; kingdom Pseudomonadati; phylum Pseudomonadota; class Gammaproteobacteria; order Enterobacterales; family Erwiniaceae; genus Erwinia; species Erwinia sp. S43. The sequence goes on from NZ_JACVTX010000014.1 coordinate 118,169, forward strand.
GCAACGGTCTCCACCATGGGTGTGACCGGCGGCAATAAGAAAAGCGGCTTTTATGAAGACGGTGTTCGTCAGCGAGACCGTCTTGATAACAATAATATGATCGACCAGCTGGAAGCGCGTATCCGTGCCAAGGCGACAATCCTTGATGAATCACGTCGCATTGATGTTCATCAGGTCGAGAAATAAATTTATCGCGTCTGGCCGCGTCTGATATCGCGAATTGATTCGCGGGTCGGCACGCTGCCAGACACAAAAAATGGAAAAAACAGTGGCGAAGAATATCCAGGCCATCCGTGGCATGAATGATTACCTGCCTGCCGATACCGTGGTGTGGCAGCGCATTGAACAGATCCTGAAGCAGGTGCTGGGCAGCTATGGCTTCAGCGAAATACGTCTGCCGATTGTAGAGCAAACCCCGTTATTCAAACGCGCTATTGGTGAAGTCACCGACGTGGTTGAAAAAGAGATGTATACCTTCGACGACCGCAACGGTGAAAGCCTGACCCTGCGTCCGGAAGGCACCGCAGGCTGCGTGCGTGCCGGTATCGAACACGGTTTGCTGTACAACCAGGAACAGCGTCTGTGGTATATCGGACCGATGTTCCGCTACGAGCGCCCTCAGAAGGGGCGCTATCGCCAGTTCCATCAGATTGGTGCCGAAGTCTTTGGCCTGCAGGGCCCGGATATTGATGCCGAGCTGATCCTGATGACCGCGCGCTGGTGGAAAGCGCTGGGCATTGCAGACCACGTTAAGCTGGAGCTGAACTCCATCGGCTCGCTGGAAGCGCGTGCTAACTACCGTGATGCCCTGGTGGCGTTCCTTGAGCAGCATGTTGATGTGCTTGATGAAGACTGCAAACGCCGTATGTACACTAACCCGCTGCGCGTGCTGGACAGTAAAAACCCGGACGTGCAGGCGCTGTTAAACGACGCGCCAACGCTGGGTGACTATCTGGACGACGATTCCCGCGAGCATTTCAGCGGCCTGTGTGCGCTGCTCGATGCTGCCGGCATCGCTTATACTGTCAACCAGCGTCTGGTGCGCGGTCTTGACTACTATAATCGTACCGTTTTCGAATGGGTGACCACCAGTCTGGGTTCACAGGGTACAGTGTGTGCCGGTGGGCGCTATGATGGCCTGGTTGAGCAACTGGGCGGGCGTGCTACGCCAGCGGTTGGTTTTGCCATGGGAATGGAGCGCCTTGTTCTGCTGGTGCAGGCAGTTAATCCAGATTTTGAACCGACACGAATTGTTGATGTCTATGTTATCGCTTCGGGTCAGGGCGTGCAGTCAGCTGCGATGCTGCTGGCGGAACAGGTGCGAGATGCGCTGCCTGAACTGAAGCTAATGACCAACTTTGGCGGCGGCAACTTTAAGAAGCAGCTTACCCGAGCCGACAAGTGGAAAGCCCGCGTTGCTCTGGTTCTCGGTGAAGATGAAGTCGCTAACGGTCAGGTAACGGTTAAAGATTTACGCAACGGCGAACAACAAACTCTGGCGCAGCGTGATGCTGCAACCCTGCTGGCTTCAATGCTACAGAACTGAGCCTGAGCAAAGCACGATTTAAAGGAGTAGGACTGCGTGGAAGTGTATAGCAACGAAAACGAACAGGTAGACGCGCTGAAGAATTTCTTTGCCCAGAACGGTAAAGCTCTGGTAGTTGGCGTGGTACTGGGCGTAGGTGCTCTGGTCGGCTGGCGTTACTGGAACAATCACCAGGATGGCGCATCGCGTGAAGTATCTGCCGCCTATCAGCAGGTATCTTCTGCGCTGGACGCCAGCAAGCCCGCAACGCTTGAAGCGGCCGCGAAGTTTGCCAGCGACAACAACAATACCTACGGTGCTCTGGCCTCTCTCGATCTGGCAAAGCGTTATATCGATAACAATCAGCTGGATAAAGCAGCGGCTCAGCTGCAGAGCGGCCTGCAGGATGCAAAAGACGCCAACCTTCAGGCTGTGTTGAATCTGCGCCTGGCGCGTATTCAGCTACAGCAGAAGCAGCCTGATGTGGCGTTGAAAACGCTGGAAAGCATCAAAGGTGAAGGCTGGACGGCCATCGTGGCGGATATCCGCGGCGAAGCGCTGTTAAGCAAAGGCGATACCCAGGGCGCACGCGAAGCGTGGAGCAAAGGTGTTGCTTCTGATGCGTCTTCGACGCTGAAAGAAATGCTGCAAATGAAAATGAATAATCTGCCGGGTTAATCACGTTTAGGACCACCGCTGGCGGTGTTTTGCGCGGCCGCGGATCGGGTTATAAGTGAATAAGGCTCCAATATTTGGCCTGAACAGGGCACAAGAGGGACTTCATGGAATTGCGTAAGATACTTCTGCCGGGACTGATTTCAGTCACTTTACTCAGCGGATGTTCATGGTTTAGCGGCGAAGAAGACGTGGTTAAAATGTCACCACTGCCGACCGTACAAAACCAGTTCACTCCAGAAAAAGTCTGGAGCACCTCGGTCGGTGATGGCGTGGGTGATTTTTACTCTAACCTGCACCCGGCCTGGGCTGACAGCACCGTTTATGCGGCCGATCGCCACGGTATTGTTAAAGCGCTGAATTCAGGTGATGGTAAAGAGCAGTGGAAAGTTGACCTGTCAGAGAAGACCGGTTTCTTCTCCAGCAACCTGCCTGCGCTGCTTTCCGGTGGTTTAACCGTTGATGGTGCCCACGTTTACGTTGGTAGCGAACGCGGCCAGGTCTACGCATTAAATACTAATGATGGCAGCGTTGCCTGGCAGACCAAAGCCGCCGGGGAAGTCTTATCCCGCCCGGTGATCAGTGACGGTCTGGTGCTGGTTCACACCAGCAACGGTATGCTGCAGGGGCTGGATCAGTCCAGCGGCGTGGTGAAGTGGTCAGTTAATCTCGACGTACCGGCTCTGAGCCTGCGCGGTGAGTCTGCGCCAGCTACCGCGTTTGGTGCTGCGATTGTGGGTGGTGATAACGGCCGCGTTAGCGCTGTTATCATGAACCAGGGCCAGATTATCTGGCAGCAGCGTATTTCACAGCCGAGCGGCGCGACCGAAATCGATCGCCTGTCCGATGTGGATACCACTCCGGTGATCGTTAACGGTGTGGTTTATGCTCTGGCCTACAACGGTAACCTGACCGCGCTGGATCTGCGCTCTGGTCAGATCCTGTGGAAACGCGAAATCGGCTCCGTTCACGACATGATCGTTGACGGTGGTCGTATCTACCTGGTGGATCAGGACGATCGCGTTATCGCACTGAGCACTGACGGCGGCGTCTCTATCTGGCGTCAGAGCGATCTGCTGCACCGTAACCTGACCGCACCGGTTCTGTATAACGGATACCTGGTCGTGGGCGATAGCGAAGGTTACCTGCACTGGCTCAACACCGACGACGGTCGTTTTGTTGCCCAGCAGAAAGTGGACAGCTCCGGCTTCCAGACTGAACCGGTGGTGGCGAGCGATAAACTGCTGATTCAGACTAAAGATGGTGAGGTTTACGCGTTTACGCGCTAATTTCCCTCTGCTTTACGTTATATAGCGGCTCCTGATGATTCAGGGGCCGTTTCGTTTTTCTCCTGGCGTGTTATCCTTACGCCATTGTCCTGAGCCCTGCGGCGGAAAAATCTGTCTGACGCAGAGAATAGTATTCGCAGCCAGGCGTAATTTTCAGTTATGAGGCTTCAATATGGTACCTGTGGTCGCGCTGGTCGGGCGTCCCAATGTGGGAAAATCCACCCTTTTTAACCGTTTAACGCGCACGCGAGATGCGCTGGTGGCGGATTTCCCCGGACTTACCCGGGATCGCAAATATGGTCGTGCCGAAATTGAAGGTCGCGAGTTTATTTGCATCGATACCGGTGGTATTGATGGTACCGAAGAGGGCGTAGAAACGCGTATGGCGGAACAGTCGCTGCTGGCGATTGAAGAAGCTGACGTTGTGCTGTTTATGGTTGATGCCCGTGCCGGGTTAATGCCTGCGGATACGGCTATTGCTAACCACCTGCGTTCGCGTGAAAAACCGACGTTCCTCGTCGCCAACAAAACCGATGGCCTGGATGCGGATGCCGCAGTGCTGGACTTCTGGTCGCTGGGCCTGGGTGAAATCCATCCGATCGCGGCTTCGCACGGGCGCGGTGTTACCAGCCTGCTGGAGATGGTGCTCCTGCCGTGGATGGACGAAGTCGATCCGCGTGAAGTGACCGAAGAAGAAGAGAATGCTGCCTACTGGGCAGAGCTGGAGCGCAAAGAAGCGAAAGCGCGCGGCGAAGTGATTGAAGACGAAAAAGAAGAGGAAGATGACTTTAACCCGCTGGATCTGCCGATCAAGCTGGCGATTGTCGGTCGTCCTAACGTCGGTAAGTCAACGCTGACTAACCGCATTCTCGGTGAAGACCGCGTCGTGGTTTACGATATGCCGGGTACTACCCGCGACAGTATCTATATCCCGATGGAGCGTGATGGTCGTGATTACGTCCTGATTGATACCGCCGGCGTGCGTAAACGTGGGAAAGTGACCGATACGGTCGAAAAATTCTCAGTAATCAAGACCCTGCAAGCTATTGAAGATGCCAACGTGGTGATGTTGGTGATCGATGCCCATCTTGGGATCTCCGATCAGGATCTGTCACTGCTGGGCTTTATCCTCAACAGCGGACGTTCGCTGGTGATCGTGGTGAACAAGTGGGATGGCCTGAGCCAGGAAGTCCGTGACGAAGTGAAAGAGACGCTGGACTTCCGTCTGGGCTTTATCGACTTCGCTCGCGTGCACTTTATTTCTGCGCTGCACGGCAGCGGAGTAGGCAACCTGTTTGAATCAGTGACCGAAGCCTATGACTGCTCAACCCGTCGCGTAAACACCTCAATGCTGACGCGCATTATGAATATGGCCGCTGACGATCACCAGCCGCCGATGGTGCGCGGCCGTCGCGTTAAGCTGAAGTATGCCCACGCCGGTGGCTATAACCCACCTATCGTGGTCATTCACGGCAACCAGGTGAAGGATCTGCCGGATTCGTATAAGCGCTATCTGATGAACTACTTCCGTCGTTCACTGGAAGTGATGGGCACGCCGATCCGTATTCAGTTCAAAGAGGGTGAGAACCCGTTTGAAGGGAAACGCAACCTGCTTACGCCAAATCAGCTTCGCAAGCGTAAACGCCTGCTCAGCCATTTGAAGAAGAACAAGCGTTAATGAAAAGGGGGCCATCGGCCCCCTTTTTTTTCAGTCCACCGCGGCTTTAGCTGGCCTGTGGGACAGTTTTTTCCAGATATCGTCTGGTCGCATGGTTTCCTGTAAGTTAGCCTTAAGGTCCCAAAGCCCCGTTCGGTTGTCACCGTTCAACGTAACAATATAGCGGCAACCTGTTTTCAGGGCATTCGAGTGCTGGCGTTTGATTTTGGCTCCCGTGAAGTCACTCAAAACTTTAAATTCCGGAAGATGGCGTCGCAGCTGGTCTGCCAGAAGCAGCGCGTCGATGTTCTGCCCAGGTTCCTCAAAGGTGACCACAATATCGGGATGATTGCTGACATTATCCGTAACGCCTACGGTTTCCAGCAGCAGTAGCAGGCGCTCAACGCCAATAGCGAAGCCGGAAGCGGGCAAAGTTTTGTGGCTGAACAACTCAACCAGTCCGTCATACCGTCCACCACCGCAGATCGTCCCCTGTGAACCCAGCTCATCGGTGATCCATTCAAATACCGTGCGCGTGTAGTAGTCCAGCCCTCGAACAAGGCGGGGATTGATCGTATAGCGGATACCTGCGCTATCCAACAGCCTGCACAGTTCATCAAAGTGCTGATGTGATTCACTGCCAAGATAGTCAAGGAGCTTTGGTGCCCCTTCAATCATGCTTTGCATATCCGGGTTTTTACTATCGAGGATTCTTAACGGATTACTCTGCAAACGCAGCAGACTGTCTTCATCCAGCAGGTCGCGGTGCTGCTCAAAGTAGCTGACCAACTGATGGCGATGCTCATGCCGTTCTGATAGTGTGCCGAGAGAATTAATCTCCAACCGTACATAACGTTCTACTTTAAGCGCTTTAAAGATATCGTTAGCCATATAGATCAGTTCAGCATCAATATCGGCACCGGGCATGCCAAAGGTTTCTACACCAAACTGAGTAAACTGGCGCAGCCTGCCTTTTTGTGGCCGCTCATAGCGAAACATCGGACCCAGATACCACAAACGTTGCGTGCTGTTGTAACACATATTGTTTTCAATGATGGTTCTCACACAGCCACTGGTGCCCTCCGGCCGAAGGGTGATGTGTTCGCCGCTTTTGTCGAGGAAGTTATACATCTCCTTTGACACAATATCGGTAGACTCACCGATTGCCCGCTCAAAAAGCGAAACGGGTTCCAGTATTGGCAGCCGAATTTCCTGATAGCCATAGCGCCAGGTGATGCTTCTCACCTTACTCTCCAGCCATTGCCAGACCGGCGCTTCTTCGGGAAGAATGGTCCGCATTCCTCTGATTGCCTGAATTTTGCTCATTTCCTTTCCTTACATGGCAGCCGATTTTTAAGCGGCGTTGGCCTGACGGTCGGCAATAACATCATCAATCAGCCGATCGATTTGGCTGGAGTCCAGATGATGTGCGGTGACGATCAGGTGAGCGATGTCGCCAGAGGTTGCCAGGCAGTGTTTTTTCCAGACGTCTTCGGAAGGGCAGGGGAAGACCACGGTGATAGAGTTTCTGTTGCGCCACGCATTGATTCCCGCTTTCTGGAAGCGTTCAACGGCGTACTCGGCCAGATTCAGACAGCGTTCAATGCGGCGTACCCAGCTTTCATGGCTATGGCTACGGACGGCTTCCCACATCATCAGCGGAGTGTGCCCGTTGCGTGACCCCGAGATGGTTTTATCGTGGGCAGAGATGTAGTCGATCTCAACAGATATACGGTCAACATTTTTCTTCTTGGCGACGACAATCCCGCAGGGGATCGGTGAACCGATCATTTTGTGGCCAGAAACGCCGATGGAATCAATGCCGTCAGCAAAAGAATAGGCCTGTGGGTCGTCAACAAAAGGCAGGATCATGCCGCTCAGCGCGGCGTCTGCGTGCAGGTAATAATCCTCACGCCTGAAGCCCGCTTCCTTGAGCCGCTGCTGGATCAGTGCGATATCATCAATTGCCCCGCGCACGGTCGTCCCGACATTGGCAAAAATAATCGGATGTTTTTCATTGTCGCGGGCAATTTTATTCATCAGGTCGTCGTAATCAACTTCGCCATTCGGCAGCGATTCCACAACGCTGGATTTGATTCTCAGCAACTTGACGATTTTCGCTACGGAGTAGTGAGTATCCTTCGAGTAATACAACGTACCCTCCGGGAAGATCTCCCTTCCGAGATAACAGCCGAACATATTGCTTTCGGTTCCACCATTAGTGATATATCCCCAGCTTTCTGCAAAAGGAATTTTGAACAGAGTGGCGAAGTACTCCATTACCTCTTTTTCAAACTCGAAGGAGTTCAACAGATAATTACAATATTCACCCCAGTCACCACAGTTGTTGATTGAAAATCGCATGAATCGTTCCAGGTTCGTATAATTAAAGTCTGCGGACTCTGGGTAACCCAGATTGAAATATTGGTTCTTAACGCAGTGTGACCAAAATGCATCCAGTTTGTTTTGGTTTTCAATTGACAGAGTCATAGTATTAATTCCTTTTTGGTTGAGAGAGGTTAAAAATCAGGATTTTTTATCGAGATAAAGAATGTCATCGCCTTTTTTATTACGACCTGCGGCAACAAAGCAGAATAAAGGGATGGTGAACATCATCATGACTATTCCCCAAAACATTGAATCAGTCCCCGAGCCAAGCAATGCGAATATGCTATAAATCATCCCAATAACCACCATTACGCTGTAAAACATAAATGAGGGCCCACGATTTATTTTTTTCGACATCATGATGATTGGCAGAGAGATTAACGCGTACATGTAAGGCAAAAGGGAGGCAAAAACGGACATTAATATGACCACTTCAAACTGTTTTGCCAGGTTGGGTGAGGCGGTCATCATTAAGACGGCACTCATCAATACGCCGGTAAAAATCAGGCTTTTCATCGGAACATCATTTTTATTCACATCGGCAAAAAACTGTGGGAACAATCCCTGCTGGGCGCCGGCACGTGGGCCTTCCGATTGCAGAATCAGCCAGCCTGAAATAGAACCAAAGCAGGCGATTATGCTCAGCGCAGAGGCGATATTGCCTGCGGTATTACCGAACATATAGCGGGCCGCATCGGCAAAAGGTGCGGAGGAGTTCACCAGCTCTGCGTGAGGAACCAGGCCCATAATCACCGTACAGCTACCGACGTAGCAGACTGAGGCGATCAGCAACCCCATGACCGTTGCTTTGGGTACTGTTCGTTCGGGGCAATCAACCTGTCCGGTAGAAACCACCGCAGATTCCACGCCCAGGAATCCCCACAGCGCAATGGATGCGGCAGAGATAATCGCCGAGCTGTCACTTTTACCCGTACCGTTGTAGACCTGACTAAACATCGACGGGTCGAACCAGAACCAGCCGACAATGCCGATGCCCAACACCACAACCAGCATACAGCTGGCCGTAAACGACTGGGCGCGGCCGGCTACGCGTGCGCCCAGGCTGCCGAGTGCAATAAATGCCCAGAGGATTACAATAGCCGTCACGCAGCCAACCGTGGGGTCTTTGAGCTGCGGGAAGAAGTAGCTGAGATAGCCAATACCGGCAACCAACAGGGCAACGTTGCCGATCCAGGCACTAATCCAGTAGCAAACGGTGGTTTGAAATCCGACGAAGGGGCCAAAGGCATCGCTAGCGTAAGCGACTATTCCACCGTTGCGCGGCGTTAACAGGCTGGTTTTTGCGAAGACCAGCGCGATAGCAATGACCCCGATAATAGTGAAAAACCACCCCCACAGGGATATGTAGCCAATACCGGCGAGGTTAGTGGGTAGCATAAATACCCCTGAGCCCATCATGTTTGATGCTGTGACAAGCGTCAGGGCCACGACGCCCATTTTATGAGCGGATTTTGTGCTGATTTTATCCATTTTAAATATCCTGTAACGTGGTGCTGTTAATAATAAGGAGGCAGCTTGAATTTCATGTGATACATGGAGTTTAAAAACGGATGCGGGGCTAATTATGATTTAGATCATTTATTCTCGGTCTTTATGTTTTTTCCGTGAATCCGTGTGGAGTTTTTTTCTAAAAACATTATAAATCCGTTCTGTCCCCTTTTTTATTTATACCTGGTTGTTGGTTGGGGATTTTAAAACGACAACTTGCTGCAAGGATGTGTTTTTGTACGCTTGACAAAGATTGGGGGTGTGATGGATTATTCCTGCGTGAAAGGGGCGGGTCTATTATTCTATCAATGGGCGCGTTTTAATTAAAAATCCTAAATTTTATGGGAGCTACCCATGTCCAGAACGTCGAGGGTTTATGTTCAGGGGCTGCCACAACTCATTCAGCTAAATGGGCATAATAATGACATTGTGTTTCATGATGACGAGGATTATTTGACCTTTCTTAACTGTTTAAGACGGGCTGATGAGTTATTCGACTTCGCTTTACATGCATGGACTCTGTTACCACATCAGATGATGATGTTATTAACGCCGCAGACAAAAGAGGATCTTAGTCGGCTGGTTCAGCATATTGGCAGAAGCTATGTCCCCTGGTTTAATCAAAAATATCATCGTAGCGGTAGCCTGTGGGAAGGAAGATATAATAGTTCGCTGATTGAACCAGAAGCCTACCTGCTTATTGCACAAAAATTTGTTGATACCCGTCTTGGAGAACTGCACGCCGCCAGGGGCGAAAGGCTTACCTGGAGCAGCTACCGGAATAATATTGGCGAGCAGCAGCAAATGATTACACCGCATGAACAGTATCTGCGCCTCGGTCATACTCCTCAGGAGCGCGCCATCCAGTATGCGCGTTTTATTCAGTCCCCACTTGGCCCTTCGATTGAAAAACGGCTACAGGATTGCCTGAACCAGAATCGACTGCTGGGTACCCCACAGTATTGTCAGCAGTTAGAAAGGCAACTTCACAGACCAGTTCAGCCCAGACAAGCCGGGAGACCACGCAAATATTTTCATAATCAGGTTACCGACTGGGCATGGCTGGAGAATCAGGCCGCCTGTCTGCTGTCACGTTATTGCTACCAGGAAGTTCGGCTGCCTCTCCTTGAAAGCGAAGGAAATGAAACGGCTTTTACATCGCAAAATCAGAAGTTTCCCCTCGCGGGTAATCACAGCGCCCTGCTGCGTGGAGAGGGGACGATGGGATGCCTGAAAATGATTAACCAGCATCCGCATCTGCAGTCCATGAGCAAACTGTGGTACGAGGGGGTAATGTTTCGTAGTTCGGCAAATTCTGGTGAGCATATCCAACAATATCAGCAGATTGGTGTTGAAGCCTTTGGTTATGCGGGGGTGGATATCGAACTGGAGCAGTTGGCTTTGCAATATGATTTTTTCAAATCGCTGGGGTTGCAGGAAAACGTGGAGTTAAAAATTAACAGCACGGGAACACAGAAGGAGCTTGCTGCCTTTCGCACAGCGCTACGTGCTTTTTATCAGCCTTTCATCGGCGTTTTCGAATCTGAATGGACTGAATGCCTCGCAATGCAGCCGGAAAGACTGCTGCGCTCAGACCATCCTCTGCTGGCCAGGCTTCGTTCCATCGCGCCGGAGATCGGCGATTTCCTTGGGGAGGAATCGCGGAAGCGTTTTGATTGTCTGCTGGAATCTTTGACTAAAATCCGCGTTCCCTTTGTGGTGGATCGGTGGCTTTATCCCTCAAATGCCTATTGCCATACCCATTTTGAATGGCACTGCGAGAAACTGCTGGAACACAGCCTGTTATGTCGCGGTGGTCGCTATGATGAATGTGCGACTAGCGTTCTTGAAACGCCGATTCAGGCCTGCGGCTTTGCGTTAATGCTGGACCCGATAATGCGTTTGCTGCGTCTGACGGATAAGCATCTGCTTAAGCAGCAGGTCACGGATGTGGTCATCATTCCGGGTTCTCCTGCCGCCAGCACCCAGGCATTAAACATCGGTCGGTCGCTCAGAAAAACATTTCCGCAGATGAGCATCGCCAATGATTTCTCCCATATGCGCGTCACCGCCTGTGTGCGAAATGCCAGACGGCAGGGCGGGCGGTTTATTATCGTGGTTTCCTCTGACGAAGCAGCAACCGAAGTCGCCATTTACGATCGCGACAGCGGGGAAGAGCAAAGGGTCAATCTCGCTAAGGCGATTAGCATACTGAGCCATAGTCTCAATGCTTCCCCTGGTTGCCGAAGCGGGACAAATGTACCATATGGATAATTTTTTAGTTGGATGTTAACTTTTTGTTTATCACAGAATGAACCTGGTGGTACAATTTTGGCGTTAGTTGCGGGAGCTTATGTCCGTCAGGCCACGTCTGACGGGTGTGTGAGCTTCAGCGGTTAACACCGGACGGGCTGGTCCCGCGTAATAATGTTAATAAAAATAAGACATCTATACTTATTGTAGCTCATCGTTATGAGCGGGATGGCAACCGCCGCACTCGGCGGTTTCTGCCAGCAATAATGACGTCTTATTCTCTCCAGGAGTGTTTTTGTATGCCTCATACAGATGCCGGGTCATCAAAATGGCTGGGCTTGTGGTGTTTCCTGCTAGGGTTAATTCTGCTGGCAGCAGGCCTGTATTTTGTCATTGGTGGTGTAAAACTGATTTCACTCGGCGGTAGCTGGTACTTCGCGATTGCCGGTATTTTTACCGCCATTTCAGCGATTCAGTTCTTCCGTCGTAAATCATCCGCAGTGCTGATTTTTGCTCTGGTGTTTATTGGTACCGTAATCTGGGCCATTCAGGATGCCGGTATTGATTTCTGGCCGCTGGTTTCCCGTGTGGTATTTTTCGCTGGCATGCTGCTGCTGGCGCTGATCACTTACCCGGCGCTGCGCAAGCGTGAGAGTAAACCTTCAGCCGCTAAGCTTTCCTACGGTCTGAGCGCTGTGACCGTGGTTGGCCTGCTGGTTACCGCATTCGAAATGTTCCAGCCGCATCCTCCGGTTGCATCAAACGGTCAGGAACTGCCGCTGGTGCCTGTGGATAAATCAACCGAGCAGAAAAACTGGGATAATTACGGTAACACTGCCGGAGGAAGCCGCTTTGTGGCGCTGGACCAGATCACGCGTGACAACGTGAAGGATCTGAAGCCCGTCTGGACCTTCCACACCGGTGATATTCCGGAAAGCCCAACCGGCAACGGTGCTGAAGATCAGCAAACTCCGCTGCAGGTAGGCGATCGTCTGTATCTCTGTACGCCGCATAACAACGTGATTGCCGTGGATGCGGATACCGGTAAAGAGGTCTGGAAAACCGAAATCAACGCGCAGTCCCAGGTGTGGAACCGCTGCCGTGGTCTGGCTTACTTCGATGCCACTAAACCGCTGCAGCAGCCAAGTGTGCCGGATTCAACGCCGGTGACCGCGGTGACTCTGGCTGCCGGTGATACCTGTCAGCGCCGTCTGTTGATGAACACCATCGACGCGCGCCTGGTCGCTATCAATGCCGACAATGGTGAAATGTGCCAGAACTTCGGCGACAAAGGTTTTGTTGACCTGAAAGCCGGTCTGGGTGAAGCAGGCGATCCAAAATATCAGCTGACTTCAGCGCCAACCCTGGCGGGTACTACCGTCGTTGTGGGTGGACGTGTAGCTGATAACGTGCAGACCGATATGCCTGGCGGCGTACTGCGCGGCTTTGACGTGATCACCGGTGAAATGCGCTGGGCGTTTGACCCGGGCAATCCGGACCCAACGGCCAAGCTGGAACCAGGTAAAACCTTCGTTCGCAGTACGCCGAACTCCTGGGCTCCGATGTCCTACGATCCGGCAATGAACACCGTGTTCCTGCCAATGGGTAGTTCGTCCGTTGACCTGTGGGGTGCAAACCGTAACGCGCTGGACCATAAATATGGTGCCTCTATCCTGGCGCTGGATGCGACTACCGGTAAAGAAAAATGGGTGTATCAGACCGTTCATAACGATCTATGGGACTTCGATATCCCAATGCAGCCAAGCCTGATCGACTTCCCACAGAAAGACGGCAGCAGCAAGCCAGCGGTGGTATTTGGTACCAAAGCAGGCCAGATCTTCGTGCTGGATCGCCTGACCGGTCAACCGCTGACCGAAGTGAAAGAAGTGCCGGTTAAGCCTGGTAACATTCCAAACGAGCAGTACACGCCGACTCAGCCTAAGTCTGTTGGTATGCCGCAGATCGGTGCGGATACCATGACCGAGTCTGATATGTGGGGCGCTACGCCGTTCGATCAGCTGGCCTGCCGTATCGGCTTTAAATCTATGCGCTACGATGGTCTGTTCACCGTTCCGGGTACCGACCTGTCCCTCAGCTTCCCGGGTTCACTGGGCGGTATGAACTGGGGCAGTCTGTCGACCGATCCGAACAACCATTACATCTTCGCTAACGATATGCGTCTGGGCCTGTGGGTACAGATGATCCCGGCGAAAACCACCTCTGGTCCTGCCAGCAACGGCGGCGAAGCGGTGAATACCGGTATGGGCGCAGTTCCGCTGAAAGGCACCCCGTATGCGGTGAACAAAAACCGCTTTATGTCACCGCTGGGCATCCCTTGCCAGAAGCCACCGTTCGGTACGCTGTCTGCTATCGACCTGAAAACGCAGAAAATTGTGTGGCAGGTGCCGGTTGGTACGGTGCAGGATACCGGTCCATTTGGTATCAAAATGAAAGCGCAGATGCCGGTGGGCATGCCAACACTTGGCGGTACGCTGGCCACTCAGGGCGGCCTGGTGTTCATCGCCGGTACTCAGGACTACTACCTGCGTGCTTTCGATACTTCAACCGGTAAAGAAGTGTGGAAAGCCCGTCTGCCAGTTGGCAGCCAGGGTGGCCCAATGAGCTACAAGTCGCCGAAAACAGGTAAGCAGTACATCCTGATTTCTGCGGGCGGTGCGCGTCAGTCTCCGGATCGCGGTGACTATGTGATTGCCTACGCGCTGGATAAATAAGCCCTCGGGTTTATTGGTCTGGTAAAAACCGCCGTCTCTTTGAGATGGCGGTTTTTTTATGTATTGAATATCCGTTAGTAATCCTGCTCTGCGGTCGACATAGCGTAACAAGCTGAAAGCCGGTATATCGTGAGTAACACGTTGCTGTGAAACAGCGGGCTGGGGTTCAGCCTCTGCTGCTGCTCCAGGGCGGTCCTCGCGCCGCGTTTCGGTGCCCTCGGTTACAGCTGCTGGCCTGTCGGACCGGCGGAGACGGTATATCCCTATA
>NZ_JACVTX010000015.1:0-129169 GCF_016624745.1 Erwinia sp. S43
CATGCGAGAGTAGGGAACTGCCAGGCATCAAATAAAGCAGAAGGCCATCCTTACGGATGGCCTTTTTGCGTTTACGCCGTTCAGAATCCCGCCTGAAGTGACCCTTTTACAACCCAGTAGTCTGCGTTCTCTGTACTGCTATCCAGCGCATAACCCTGCTCTCAGTAAAACCAGCATTCTCACCGATGTTGTTTAAATCAGGGGGCGCTCGACTCATTGAAACCCTCCGGGAATAGTGACAGTGGCGAAGATATCAGCAATAACCGAATGGTTTTTGCACATCGACGGGCCACAGAACATGCTGCCAGGCCGGCCTGCGCACAAAAGATCCCCAGTACTCCCACTCTTTTCACTCAAAATAGACTGTTTATAACAATCAACCTCAAAAGGAAATTGAGGAACAGATGATCGCTTCCAATAAAAGATATGCCATCTACGCCAGCCTGTTGATATTCACCTGTTGGAGTACCGACCTTTGCGCGGAAATTACCCTTTTACAGCAGAACAGAGACAATCCGGACTGGCTGAACAGGCTCAATTTCTCAGTGAATGGCAGTATCCGACCACAGTTCTATGACGTGATGGGCAGCAGTGATAAAGGTTCCTATAAGCGTAATGGTTTCGATGATGGTGATAATCAAACCCGTTTTGGCTTTGCCGCGGACTACTATCTGCGCGATGGCGTAAGTTGGTACACCTACTATGAGTTTGGCCTGAATATGCCCGCGCTGTTCGACTGGAAAAACCATTACGAGGAGGGCAGTGCCTTTACTACCAGGCGCATGCTCTTTACCGGGCTGAAAGCTGATGATATGGGTGAGTTAACCATCGGCCAGCAAACCAGTGTCTACTATGATGTTGTCGCGGCAAAAACTGACCTGTGGGACGACGATATGCTTGCTCAGGCACCAGGAGTCGGCATCAACGGTGCCTATGATGGTTCATACCGTCCGCGCAAGCAGCTGAAGTTTAAAAACAGTTACGGCAGCGTCGATCTGTACGCTGGCTGGCTATTTCCGGACAGTGAATACCTGGTAGGCGATGGTACACGTTACCGACGAAAAGGCGGCGGATCGCTGGGATTTGACTACCATATCGACGACGATCTCAGCCTGGGCATGGCGTGGAATGAAACGCGTGCAACCATCAAGCATCCCGGGGCTGGCGATGATAAAACCTATAATCAACATATTGTGGGTGCAGCCCTTAGCTGGGTACCCGATAACTGGACCTTCGCCGTGGGCGGTGGCTGGTATAAAAACTTCCTGCAAACAGAATCCACCCGTACGAATAATTACTTTGCCGGTAGCGCATGGGGTATTGAATATTACGCCGGCTACAGCTTCAATATCGATCGCGCAGGGCTTAAAACCGTACAGCCGTTCTTTATGGGTGACCGACTGGAATACGCCAGCGGCAGAAATTATAAGCGCATCGACAACGGGTTAGGTCTCCTGCTGGCCTTTGCCTGGGGTTTCAGCGTTGACTATGAGCATATGTTTACCTCCAGCACTGACAGGCAGGGCGATGTGAACTTTGTACGTCTGAGCTACGACTTCTGAGTTTCCCCTCCAGCCAGCTTTGAACGCACATTGTCGTGATAATACGCAACGGTATCCGCTGGCTACCCCTCACCCTGAAACATTTTCAACTATCATATGAACAACTCGACTTTTGTTATGCATCACGCTATCTTCAGGCATCTGGATGTCTAAACGTATAAACGTATGTAGTGAGGAAGTTGACCATGCCGATCAGGGTACCTGATGAATTACCAGCCGTGAGTTTTCTGCGCAATGAGAACGTCTTTGTTATGACGTCAACTCGTGCCAGCACTCAGATGATCCGTCCCTTGAAGGTGCTGGTACTAAATTTGATGCCGAAGAAGATCGAAACTGAAAATCAGTTTTTGCGTCTGCTTTCCAACTCGCCGCTACAGATTGATATTCAGCTGCTGCGCATCGACAGCCGTGAGTCCCGCAACACGCCCAGCGAGCACCTGAATAACTTCTACTGCAATTTCGAAGATATTAAACACGATAACTATGATGGGCTGATCGTCACCGGTGCACCGCTCGGACTGGTCGATTTCTGCGATGTTGCCTACTGGCCGCAGATCCAGCAGGTCCTGCACTGGGCACGGGAGCACGTGACCTCTACGCTGTTCGTCTGTTGGGCGGTACAGGCCGCGTTAAACATCCTCTACGGCATTCCGAAGCAGACGCGGGAAAACAAATTATCCGGCGTATTCGAGCATCAGATCCTGCATCCGCATGCGCTGCTGACGCGAGGTTTTGACGATACTTTCCTGGCGCCTCACTCACGCTATGCCGATTTCCCGGCGCAGATCCTGCGTGATTACACCGATCTGGAAATCTTTGCCGAATCTGAAAAAACCGGTGCTTATTTGTTTGCCAGTAAGGATAAGCGCCTGGCCTTCGTAACCGGGCACCCGGAATATGATGCGCTGACGCTCTCGGGTGAATATCATCGCGACTACGACGCGGGATTAAATCCTGAAATCCCCTACAATTACTTCCCGCAGGACAACCCCGAGCTTCCACCCAGCGCGAGCTGGAGAAGTCACGGCAACCTGCTGTTTTCAAACTGGTTAAACTACTATGTCTACCAGATCACACCATTCGATCTGCGCCATATGAACCCAACGCTGGACTAGTTTTACCTCACCCGATCTCACGTCTCTACGCTAAGCTGACTCCTGCGATCGGGTGGATCTCCACCCTCATTTCTATGCCACTCCCCCAACTTTAATCCAATCTCTCCAGTTGCGATCTGCTGAATCGATCCCTGCTATCACACCTAAAAATCATGATGAAAACACCTTCTTATCTTTAAGTATTTTTATTGTCATATAAATCAATTAATTGAATTAATTTTGTAATTAAAATGGAAATAGTTTTTGATTTTGAAAATTAACTGTTTATATTTTGATCCTGCGGGTTAAAGATTGTCCACTTAACGATCGTCACGCCAGGCGGACGAAACTGACAGGAGCAGGGGTATGACACAACAGCTAATCAGCGCGGAACTCACCTTCCAGCGCCAGCCTGGCCAGCAGGAACGCGAAATTCTTACGGATGCCGCGGTCGATTTCCTTACCGAACTGGTGACGCGCTTCACGCCAAAGCGCAATGCGCTGCTGGCGGAACGCGCGAAAACTCAGCGTAAAATCGATGCCGGTGAGCTGCCTGATTTTATTTCGGAAACGACTTCCATTAAAAATGATGACTGGCAAATTCGTGGCATCCCGCAGGACTTACAGAACCGTCGGGTGGAAATTACCGGCCCCGTTGAGCGCAAGATGGTGATCAATGCCCTGAATGCCAACGTCAACGTGTTTATGGCCGACTTCGAAGATTCACTGGCTCCGAGCTGGGATAAAGTGATCGCCGGACAGATCAACCTGCGCGATGCGGTTAACGGCACCATCAGCTACAGCAATGAAGCGGGGAAGATCTACCAGCTGAAGCCCAACCCGGCGGTGCTGATCTGCCGCGTGCGTGGCCTGCATCTGCCGGAAAAACACGTCACCTGGCGGGGAGAGCCGATCCCGGGCAGCCTGTTTGACTTCGCCCTCTACTTCTTCCACAACGTCGAGGCTCTGCTGGCGAAAGGCAGCGGCCCCTATTTTTACCTGCCGAAAACGCAGACGTATCAGGAAGCCGCCTGGTGGAGTGAGGTATTCAGCTATGCCGAAGATCGTTTCGATCTGCCGCGCGGCACCATTAAGGCGACTCTGCTGATCGAAACCTTGCCGGCGGTATTTCAGATGGATGAGATCCTCTGGAGCCTGCGCGATCACATCGTAGGTCTGAACTGCGGGCGCTGGGATTACATCTTCAGCTACATCAAAACGCTGAAAAATCACCCTGACCGCGTGCTGCCCGATCGGCAGTCGGTCACCATGGATCAGGGCTTCCTGGATGCCTATTCACGGCTGCTGGTCAAAACCTGTCACCGCCGTGGCGCATTTGCCATGGGGGGCATGGCGGCCTTTATTCCGAGCAAAGATGCGGAACGGAACGAGTGGGTGCTGAACAAGGTGAAAGCGGACAAACAGCGCGAAGCCAGCAACGGCCACGACGGCACCTGGATCGCCCATCCCGGCCTGGCGGATACGGTGATGGCGGTCTTTAACCAGACGCTGGGCGACGAGCTCAACCAGCTACACGTCACGCGTGAACAGGACGCAGCTATCACCGCCGAACAGCTGCTGGCCCCGTGTAACGGCGAGCGCACCGAAGAAGGAATGCGCGCCAATATTCGCGTGGCGGTGCAATACATCGAGGCCTGGATTAACGGCAACGGCTGCGTACCGATCTACGGGCTGATGGAAGATGCCGCTACGGCAGAAATTTCCCGCACCTCCATCTGGCAGTGGATACGCCACGGCAAAACCCTGCAAAGCGGTGAAGTTGTGACCGAAGCACTGTTCCGCAAAATGCTGACCGAAGAGATGCTGGTTATCCGCGAAGAGCTCGGCGGCCAGCGCTTCGAGCAGGGCCGCTTTGAAGAGGCCGCCGCATTAATGGAGCGCATCACGACCGAATCCGAACTGGTTGAATTCCTGACCTTACCTGGCTACCGCTTACTTCCCTGAACCTGACAAGGAACATTGCCATGACCTCACGTACCCAACAGATCCAACAAATCGAACAATCCCGACGCGATGCACGTTGGGAAGGCATTACCCGCCCTTACAGCGCGGAAGAAGTGGTGAAACTGCGCGGCTCGGTGAATCCGGCCTGTACGCTGGCGCAGAACGGCGCTGAGAAACTGTGGGCGCTGCTCAACGGCGGCGCGAAAAAAGGCTACGTTAACAGCCTCGGCGCGCTGACTGGCGGCCAGGCACTGCAACAGGCGAAAGCCGGCATCGAGGCGATTTACCTCTCCGGCTGGCAGGTGGCCGCCGACGCGAACCTGGCCTCGAGCATGTACCCGGACCAGTCACTCTATCCGGTGAACTCTGTACCGTCGGTGGTGGAACGGATTAACAACAGCTTCCAGCGTGCGGATCAGATCCAGTGGGCCAATGACATCGAACCGGGCGATCCGCGCTACGTGGATTATTTCCTGCCGATCGTCGCCGATGCGGAAGCCGGTTTTGGCGGCGTGCTGAACGCCTTTGAGCTGATGAAATCAATGATTCAGGCCGGTGCGGCCGGGGTCCACTTCGAAGACCAGCTGGCCTCGGTGAAGAAGTGCGGCCATATGGGCGGTAAGGTGCTGGTGCCAACCCAGGAAGCCGTACAGAAGTTGGTTGCCGCGCGGCTGGCTGCGGATGTGATGGGCGTGCCAACGGTGCTGATCGCCCGCACCGATGCTGACGCTGCCGACCTGATTACCTCCGACTGCGACGAGTACGACCGTGAATTCGTTACCGGCGAACGCACCCAGGAAGGGTTCTATCGCACCCGAGCTGGGATCGAGCAGGCGATTAGCCGTGGGCTGGCCTATGCGCCGTATGCCGATATGGTGTGGTGCGAAACCTCAAAGCCGGATCTCGACCAGGCGCGCCGTTTCGCCGAAGCGATTCACGCCCGCTTCCCGGGCAAGCTGCTGGCCTATAACTGCTCGCCGTCGTTTAACTGGAAGAAGAATCTTGATGACCGCACCATCGCTCAGTTCCAGCAGGCGTTGTCGGACATGGGCTACAAATACCAGTTCATCACTCTGGCGGGCATTCACAGCATGTGGTTCAACATGTTTGACCTCGCACAGGCCTACGCGCAGGGCGAGGGGATGCGTCATTACGTGGAAAAAGTGCAGCAGCCGGAATTTGCCGCCATCGACAAGGGCTACACCTTCTCTTCCCACCAGCAGGAAGTCGGGACCGGCTACTTTGACCGCGTGACCACCATTATTCAGGGCGGCAGCTCTTCCGTCACCGCACTGACCGGTTCGACCGAAGAAGATCAGTTCTGATAAACGGGCGGGCTATCCGGCCCGCCACACATGTTTAGCCGGTTGATGAGGTGCACGATGTCAGAGAGGGAAACGCTGATAGCCCAGACTATCCTGCAGGGGTTCGATGCGCAGTATGGTCGCTTCCTGGAAATTACCGCCGGTGCCCAGCAGCGCTTCGAACAGGCTGACTGGCAGGCGGTACAGCAGGCGATGAAAGCGCGTATCCATCTTTACGATCACCACGTCGGGCTGGTCGTTGAACAGCTGCGCTGTATTACCGGCTCGCAGTCGGAAGACCGTGATGTTCTGCAGCAGGTGAAAAGCATTTACACCGGTCTGCTGCCGGATTATCCGCGCTTTGAAATTGCCGAAAGCTTTTTCAACTCTGTTTACTGTCGTTTGTTCAGCCATCAGGCGCTGACGCCGGAACGGCTGTTTATTTTCAGCTCCCAGCCGGAGCGGCGTTTTCGTACGATCCCGCGGCCGCTGGCGCGGGAGTTCAGCGCCTCGGCGGGCTGGCAGCCGCTTCTCAACCGTCTGCTGCACGATCTTCCGCTGCGTCTGCCGTGGCAGGATCTGGCAAGGGATATCACTTTTATCATCAGCCACCTGCGGGAAAACTTCAGCGAAAGCGATCTACAGCAGGCAACGTTACAGGTCGCCAACGAGCTGTTTTACCGCAATAAAGCGGCGTGGCTGGTGGCCAAACTGCGCACGCCGTCAGGGGTTTGCGCATTCCTTTTGCCGATTCACCGCAGCGACGCGGGCGAGCTGTTTATTGACACCTGCCTGACCCGCAACCGCGAAGCCAGTATCGTCTTTGGCTTTGCCCGCTCTTATTTCATGGTGTATGCGCCGCTGCCCGCCGCGCTGGTGGAGTGGCTGCGCGAGATCCTGCCGGGGAAAACCACCGCCGAGCTGTATATGGCGATTGGCTGCCAGAAACACGGCAAAACGGAAAGCTACCGGGAATACCTCAACTACATGTCCGCCACCCGCGAGCAGTTTGTTATCGCCCCTGGCGTGCCGGGCCTGGTGATGCTGGTGTTTACGCTACCGGGATTTGACCGGGTGTTTAAGGTCATTAAAGACACCTTCGCGCCGCAGAAAGACGTCACGCCGCAGCGGGTGCGCCAGTGCTACCAGCTGGTCAAAGAGCACGATCGCGTGGGCCGCA
This sequence comes from Erwinia sp. S43, assembly GCF_016624745.1. Classification (NCBI taxonomy): domain Bacteria; kingdom Pseudomonadati; phylum Pseudomonadota; class Gammaproteobacteria; order Enterobacterales; family Erwiniaceae; genus Erwinia; species Erwinia sp. S43. The sequence continues at coordinate 7,106 of NZ_JACVTX010000015.1, forward strand.
TGGCCGACACCCAGGAGTTTGAAAACTTCGCCATTGAGCAGGCAAGGCTCAGTCCGGATCTGCTGGCCGCCCTGTGGCGCGAGGTGCCGGAAAAACTGCAGCAGCAGGGGGAGATGCTCATCATCGGCCATTTGTATATGGAACGACGCATGACCCCACTCAACCTGTGGCTGGAGCAGGCGGATGACCAGCAGCGGCACGATGCGATAGAAGAGTACGGCAACGCGGTAAAACAGCTGGCGGCGGCCAATATTTTCCCCGGCGATATGCTGTATAAAAACTTCGGTGTTACCCGCCACGGGCGCGTGGTGTTCTACGACTACGATGAAATCAGCTATATGACCGAAGTGAACTTCCGCGACATCCCGCCGCCGCGCTACCCGGAAGACGAGCTGAGCCACGAGCCGTGGTACAGCGTGTCGCCGGAAGATGTCTTCCCGGAGGAGTTCCGCCACTACCTCTGCGCGGACCCGAAGATAGCGCTTTTGTTTGACGATATGCACGCGGAACTGTTCCGCGCCGATTTCTGGCGCGGGTTACAGCAGCGGATACGCAACGGGCATATTGAAGATGTCTTTGCCTACCGCCGCCGGCAGCGCTTTTGTCAGCGTTACGGCGACGGCCTGCTCGGACAGGCAAGTTGAAAATCAGGTGTAGAAGTAGCGCACCACGTGGAAAAATACCGGCGCGGCGAAGCAGAGTGAATCAATGCGATCCATCATGCCGCCGTGTCCCTCCAGCATCGCGCCGAAATCTTTCACCCCGCGATCGCGCTTGATCGCCGACATGCACAGGCCGCCCAGGAAGCCCAGCAGGGTGATCAGCAGCGAAATCAGAAACGCCTGCCACGGTGCGAAGGGCGTTATCCACCACAGCCCCATACCGACCAGACTGGCGCTGAGGATGCCGCCCACAAAGCCTTCGACCGTTTTATTCGGGCTGAGCTTCGGCACAATCGGGCGCTTGCCCCACAGCTTGCCGAATACATACTGCAGCACGTCGGAAATCTGCACCACAATCATCAGGAACAGCAGCAGCTTGATATTCTGCTGCTCATAGCCGGGGATCTGCAGCATCAGCAGGGCCGGAGCGTGGCTGATGCAGTAAACGGCAATCATCATGCTCCACTGAATTTTGGCCGCGCGCTCCAGGAAGTGGCTGGTATCCCCCGCCAGCGCCAGCCGGGCCGGAATAAACAGCCAGGCATAAACCGGAATCAGGATAACGAACACGCCGTACCATTCGATACCGACCAGCAGATACTGCAACGGCAGGATGATAAAGAAGCACCAGAACAGCGCCTCATGATCGCTGCGGCGCGTCGGCAGCAGGGTGACACACTCCCGCAGCGCATAGAACGACATCAGCATAAACAGCACCGTCGACCCGATAGGGCCAAGCGTCATCGCCAGCACGGAGATGATGCACATCACCCACCAGGCGCGAATACGCGCGTTCAGATTGGCGATGGTGTCATTCTGCTTAAACTTCGCCAGCACGCCGCCAATAATGCTGGCCACCACCAGCAGACCAAACAGGCCGCACAGCAGCCAGCTCAGTTCAGAATCCCAGATTTTCATGGTGCGATCGCCTCCAGTGCGGCTTTGGTCCTTGCCAGAAAGGCCTGTTTATCTTCGCCTTCTGTGACGCCAGGCAGCGGCGTACCGAAGGTGGCGCTACAGATAATCGGCACCACCAGCCGCGAGCCTTTTGGCAGCACCCGGTTCAGGTTATCCAGCCACACCGGCACCAGTTCAACCTGTGGATAGGCTTTGGAGAGATGGTAAAGGCCGCTCTTAAAGCTGTTGAGCTGCTCGCCACTGCCGCGCGTGCCTTCGGGAAACAGGATCAGCGAATGCTGGCCATCCAGCGCCTGCTTCAGCGGCAGCAGCACGTCTTTGCTCATCGATGAGCTGATTTCTTCACGGTCCGGTACGGGCAGGATCGCATCCTCTGCCGGTTTCGCCCCCCGCTCCCCGGCAGGGCGGCGCTCAACCAGCACCGCGCCGAAAATCCGCAGCGCCAGATAGCGCCGCAGGCGGGAACCCAGCCAGTAATCCGCCGCCGCTACCGGGTGAACCCGCGTGCGCATCTGCGGTGGCAGGCTGGCCCAGATCACCAGGCCGTCGAGGTGGCTGCTGTGGTTGGCATAGTAGATGCGGGTTTTTTCTGGCTCCGGCTCGCTGTGCCAGCGGGAGCGGATGCCGGTGAGTAAGCGGCAGACGGTGACCAGCAGTGAACTGACCAGGCGGCGATCGAGGGATAAGCGTGATTCAGGCATCGCTCAGCGTCCTCCCGCTGTCTGAAGAGGACAAAGACCGTGCAGAAACCCGTATCTGTCGCAGTTTGTCCATACAAATTGGTTGGTACTGAACATCCTTATCCATTTAAAACCCTCAGCGTTGAAAAACAATCAATAGACGGTCTGGCGTGCGGTCAGTGGCTGCCGCCGTATTCGCGGGTGATCTCTTTTGCCGCTTTGATTACCATCGCGCCGATCTCGGTGACGCGATCGTCGGTGATACGGGAAATCGGGCCGGAGATCGACAGCGCGGCAAACGGTTCGCGATGCTCGTCGTAAATACAGGCGGCAACGCAGCGTAATCCCAGCGCATGCTCTTCATCATCAAAGGAATAGCCCGCTTTACGCGTCTGCGCCAGGTTATCCTTCAGGCTCTGCGGCGACATCAGCGTTTTTGGCGTGTAGTGATGCAGCCCCTGGCGATGCAGCAGTTCGGTCACCTGCTTCTCATTGAGGTTGGCGAGGAACGCCTTGCCTGCGCCGGAAGCGTGCATCGGCAGCTTGCCGCCGATCGGGGCCGACATGCGCATCAGCTGGGTACACTGGACCTGATCGATAATCACCGCCTGATGATCGCTGAGATCCAGCACCGCCAGGTTCACCGTTTCACCGGACTCCTCCATCAGCCTGCGCAGCATCGGATGCACCAGCGCCAGCAGGTTGCGGCTTTGCAGGAAGCTGCTGCCCACCACAAACGCGTGCGCACCGATAGTCCACAGACCTAAATCACCCACCTGGCGCACAAATCCCTGCTGCTGCATGGTGGTCAGTAATCGGTGCGTGGTGGAGTTGGGCAGCCCGGCCTGCTGGGCCAGTTCGGTCAGCGCCACGCTGCCGTGCGATTCGGCAATGAACTCCAGCAGCTTCAGGCCGCGGGTTAGCGACTGAACCTGGCCAGCAGGTTGTGCTGCCTGGGCGCTGGCAGTACGAGGTTTTTTGCCGCGTTTAACTGGGACGGGGGTAGCCATATCTGAGTCCTTTATTTTTCACCATATGGAAATCATTTTCGTTTTATTGGCTAATAATGCAACGCGTTGCGATCTGGTCGGATCAGTCTGCCGATTGGCTGAAAATGTCTCATCAGCCGCCGCTGTTACCCGCACAGAAGTTGTGCCAGTATGACCTGCTGGCAGTGGTGCCATCAGTGACGAGTGAAGGGGCTGGGTTGTGAGCAACAGAATTGAAGCGCTGCATCAGCAGCTGGCAAAACGCATTATGCTGCTGGACGGCGGTATGGGGACCATGATCCAGAGCTACCGGCTGGAAGAAGGTGATTTTCGCGGTACGCGCTTTGCCGACTGGCCCTGCGATCTGAAAGGCAACAACGACCTGCTGGTGCTGACCAAACCGGAGGTGATTAGCGCGATCCATCACGGCTATCTCGCCGCCGGTGCGGATATCCTCGAAACCAACACTTTTAACTCCACCACCATTGCCATGGCCGATTACCAGATGGAATCGCTGTCGGCAGAAATCAACTTCGTGGCGGCAAAGCTGGCGCGTGCCTGCGCCGACGAATGGAGGGCAAAAACGCCGGATCGTCCACGTTACGTCGCCGGGGTATTAGGCCCGACTAACCGTACCTGCTCGATTTCGCCGGACGTTAACGACCCGGCCTTCCGTAACGTCACCTTCGATCAGCTGGTGGAAGCCTACCGCGAATCGACCCGCGCGCTGGTGGAGGGCGGTGCAGACATCATCATGATTGAAACGGTGTTCGATACCCTGAACGCCAAAGCGGCGATATTCGCCGTACAAACCGAATTCGAGGCGTTGGGCGTGACGTTGCCGCTGATGATCTCCGGCACCATTACCGATGCCTCCGGCCGAACGCTCTCCGGCCAGACTACGGAAGCCTTCTATAACTCCCTGCGCCACGCGGAGCCGCTCTCCTTCGGCCTGAACTGCGCGCTGGGGCCGGACGAGCTGCGCCAGTACGTCGCCGAGCTGTCACGCATCGCCGAAGGCTACGTGACCGCTCACCCGAACGCCGGTTTGCCTAACGCCTTTGGTGAATACGATCTGGATGCCAAAACCATGGCGGAGCAGATCGGTGAATGGGCGCGGGCCGGGTTCCTGAATATCGTTGGCGGCTGCTGCGGCACCACGCCGGAGCATATCGCTGCAATGGCGGCAGCGGTCGAAGGCGTGGCCCCACGCCCGCTACCGACCGTGCCGGTGGCCTGTCGTCTTTCCGGGCTGGAGCCGCTGAACATCAGCGGCGATACGCTGTTTGTTAACGTCGGTGAACGTACCAACGTTACCGGCTCGGCGAAGTTTAAGCGGCTGATCAAAGAAGAGAAGTACAACGAAGCGCTGGATGTCGCCCGTCAGCAGGTGGAAAGCGGCGCGCAGGTGATCGACATCAATATGGATGAAGGGATGCTCGACGCCGAAGCGGCGATGGTGCGTTTCCTTAACCTGATCGCCGGCGAGCCGGATATTGCCCGCGTGCCGATTATGATCGACTCCTCAAAGTGGGAGGTGATCGAGAAAGGGCTGAAGTGCATCCAGGGCAAAGGCATCGTGAACTCCATCTCGATGAAGGAAGGCATCGAGCCGTTCCTGCATCATGCCCGGCTGGTGCGCCGTTACGGTGCCGCGATGGTGGTGATGGCGTTTGATGAAGTTGGCCAGGCGGATACCCGCGCACGCAAAATCGAAATCTGTCGCCGCGCCTACAAGCTACTCACCGAAGAGGTCGGCTTCCCGCCGGAAGATATCATCTTTGACCCGAATATCTTCGCCGTGGCGACCGGCATTGAAGAGCACAATAACTACGCGGTGGACTTTATCGGTGCCTGTGAGGACATTAAGCGCGAACTGCCGCACGCGATGATCTCCGGCGGCGTGTCCAACGTGTCGTTCTCCTTCCGCGGCAACGACCCGGTGCGCGAAGCCATTCACGCCGTATTCCTCTATCACGCTATCCGTAACGGTATGGATATGGGCATCGTTAACGCCGGTCAGCTGGCGATTTATGACGACCTGCCCGCCGACCTGCGTGAAGCGGTCGAGGACGTGGTGCAGAACCGTCGCGACGACGGCACCGAACGCCTGCTGGAGCTGGCGGAAAAATACCGCGGCAGCAAAGCCGATGACGACAGCAACAAGCAACAGGCCGAGTGGCGCGGCTGGGAAGTGGCTAAGCGTCTGGAATATTCACTGGTGAAAGGCATCACCGAGTTTATTGAAGAAGATACCGAAGCCGCTCGCCAGCTCTCGGCCCGGCCGATTGAGGTGATTGAAGGCCCGCTGATGGCCGGGATGAACGTGGTCGGCGATCTGTTTGGCGAAGGCAAAATGTTCCTGCCGCAGGTGGTGAAATCCGCCCGCGTGATGAAGCAGGCGGTGGCTTATCTGGAACCCTATATCGAGGCCAGCAAAGAGAAGGGCAGCAGCAACGGCAAAATCGTGCTGGCCACGGTGAAGGGCGACGTGCACGACATCGGTAAAAACATCGTTGGCGTGGTGCTGCAGTGTAATAACTACGAAATTATCGATCTTGGCGTGATGGTGCCGAGTGACAAAATCCTGAAAACCGCCCGCGAGGTTAACGCCGATATCATCGGTCTGTCCGGGCTGATCACGCCGTCGCTGGATGAGATGGTCAACGTGGCGAAGGAGATGGAACGCCAGGGCTTTACCCTGCCGCTGCTGATCGGCGGAGCGACCACCTCGAAGGCGCATACGGCGGTGAAAATCGAGCAGAACTACAGCGGCCCGACGGTCTACGTGCAGAACGCCTCGCGTACCGTTGGCGTGGTGTCGTCCCTGCTGTCGGCGACGCAGTACGACGATTTTGTCGCCCGCACGCGGAAAGAGTACGACACGGTGCGCATCCAGCACGCGCGTAAAAAACCGCGCACGCCGCCGGTCAGCCTGCAGGCGGCACGCGATAATGCATTTACGTTTGACTGGGAAAACTACACCCCACCGCCAGCGCACCGGCTGGGCATAAGCGAAGTGAGCGCTAACATCGAAACGCTGCGCAACTACATCGACTGGACGCCGTTCTTTATGACCTGGTCGCTGGCGGGGAAATATCCGCGCATTCTGGAAGATGAAGTGGTGGGCGAAGAGGCGAAGCGCCTGTTTGCCGACGCTAACGCCATGCTGGACCAGCTCAGCGCCGACGGCACGCTCAATCCGCGCGGCGTGGTGGGGATTTTCCCGGCTAACCGCGTGGGGGATGACGTTGAAATCTACCGCGATGAATCACGTACCGAGATTCTGCAAGTGAGTCATCACTTACGTCAGCAGACAGAGAAAACGGACTTCCCGAACTACTGCCTGGCCGATTACGTCGCACCGAAGTCCAGCGGTAAAGCCGACTATCTTGGTGCATTTGCCGTCACCGGCGGGCTGGAAGAGGATGCGCTGGCCGAGGCGTATGACGCGCAACACGACGACTACAACAAAATTATGATTAAAGCGCTGGCCGACCGCCTGGCGGAAGGCTTTGCCGAATACCTGCATGAGCGGGTGCGTAAGGTGATCTGGGGCTTTGCCGCCACCGAGAACCTGAGCAACGAGGAGCTGATCCGCGAGAACTACCAGGGCATCCGCCCGGCACCCGGCTACCCGGCCTGCCCGGAACACACCGAAAAAGCCACGATCTGGCAGCTGCTGGATGTGGAAGCCCGTACCGGCATGAAGCTCACCGAATCCTTCGCCATGTGGCCGGGTGCGGCGGTGTCCGGCTGGTACTTCAGCCACCCGGACAGCAAATACTTCGCCGTGGCGCAGCTGCAGCGCGATCAGATTGAGGATTACGCGAAGCGTAAAGGGATGTCGGTCAGCGAGGTGGAGCGCTGGCTGGCACCGAATCTGGGCTACGACGCGGACTAATCCACCTCAACGGCAATATACAGCGCGTCATAGCGCCAGTATTCGCAGTCGCAGTCTATCACCCGGTCGTGCTGGTCACGGTTAATTCGGGTGATAAACAGTGCCGGGCTGCCCGCCGCCACCTTGAGCGCCGGTGCGGCGAAGTCCGGCAGCGGCGCGGGCAGCATGGTGAAGCCCACTCGGCCATAGCAAATGCCGTACTCTTCCTGATAAAGCTGAGTCAGCGAGCGCGTTAGATCGTGCTCCAGCAACTGCGGGAAATAGCGCGGATTCAGATAGTGTTCCACGTACAGCACCGCACGCTCATCAATCCGACGCAGGCGGCGAATACGGTAAACCTTCTCACCCTCCTGCATCTCCAGCCGCGCCGCCAGCCCGGCCTCCGCGACCACCGTCTGCGCATCCAGCACCTCGGTCCGTGCGCTGCGCCCCTGGCGCTCGGCCATGGCGTGAAAGTGGCTGCGCAGCAGCGGATCGTAGGCCAGCCTCGGTGGGGCGATAAACCAGCCCCGGCGCAGTTCGCGATAAATCATCCCTTCTGCTTCCAGCTGGCCCAGCGCCTCGCGCAGCGTAATGCGGGTGGTGGAGAACTGCTCGCTCAGGATGCGCTCGGCGGGCAGGCGACCGCTGTCGGCGAAGTCGCCCTGGCGAATACGCGCAGCCAGCGACCGGCAAATGACATCCACAGTTAATGATTTCATCACATCAGAGCCTCAAATTGGTGCGAGTCTGCACATAAATCGCGCGTAAATCGCCTTGCCGTACCGCTTACGATCCTGGCAGGAGTTGCTGGTCTAGTCCACAGCCAGCGGGCGCTGTCATAAAACATTCACTGTACCAGGTTAGATTGGCTCGGTTCTTGCTGGACTAGTCCAGAAGGCCATTAACCCTATCACCTGGAGCATTAGTATGAAATCTTTGTTCGCATCCGTGTTAGCCAGTGCCATCGTTGTGTCGTTTTCGGCCAGCAGCTGGGCTGCCGACGCCGATCTGGCGGCGCTTGAAAAATCCGCCCGTGCGGAAGGTCAGGTCAACAGCGTCGGTATGCCAGACAGCTGGGCTAACTGGAAAGGCACCTGGGAAGATATCACCAGCAAGTACGGGATTAAACACAGCGACACCGACATGTCTTCCGCACAGGAAATTGCCAAATTCGCCGCTGAGAAAAGCAACGCCAGCGCCGATATCGGTGACGTAGGCGCTTCATTCGGCCCGCTGGCCGTGCAGAAGGGCGTAACCCAGCCGTACAAACCGAGCACTTGGGATCAAATCCCTGACTGGGCGAAGGATAAAGACGGCCACTGGGCGCTGGCCTATACCGGCACCATCGCTTTCATCATCAATAAAGACCAGGTGAAGGATATCCCGCACAGCTGGGCTGACCTGAAAAAAGGCAAATATGTTGTCACCATCGGCGACGTCGGCATCGCGGCACAGGCGGCGAACGGCGTGCTGGCGGCAAGCTACGCGCTGGGCGGTAACGAGAAGAACCTGAAACCGGCGCTGGACTTCTTCAGCGATCTGGCGAAAGAAGGCCGTCTGGGCGTGACCGATCCGGTGATTGCCAATATCGAAAAGGGCGAAATCCAGGTGGCCGTGGTTTGGGACTTCAACGGTCTGAACTACCGCGACCAGATCGACCGCAACCGCTTTGAAGTGGTGATCCCATCCGACGGTTCTATCACCTCCGGCTACACCACCATCATCAACAAATTCGCTAAACACCCGAACGCCGCCAAGCTGGCGCGTGAATACATCTTCTCCGACGCTGGTCAGATCAACCTGGCTCGCGGTTACGCGCGCCCGATCCGCGCCGAGCATCTGACCCTGCCGGAAGACGTGCAGGCCAAACTGCTGCCGTCAAGCGAGTATAAAAACGCGCATCCGATTGCCGACCAGGCCGCCTGGGATAAAGCCTCGAAAGCGCTGCCGCGTATGTGGCAGGAAAACGTCATCATTAACATGAAGCAATAAGGTCACAAGATGAAAACGATTCTGGTAGTGCTGGACGGGCTGAATTTTCAGGTTGCACGTGATGCGATGGGCTATCTTCATGCGGAATGTGCGCAGGGTAACGGGCAGCGCTACCAGATCACCTGCGAGCTGCCGTCGCTCTCGCGCCCGCTGTATGAGTGCATCCTCACCGGCATTACGCCGGTGAAAAGCGGCATTATTCACAACGGCGTCAGTCGCCTGAGCACGCAGCAAAGCATTTTTCACTATGCCCGTGAGGGCGGCCTGACCACCGCGGCGGCCGCCTATCACTGGGTCAGCGAGCTGTACAACCGCACGCCGTTTGTCCCCGCCCGCGACCGCCATACGGCAGACAGCGATCTGCCGATTCAGTATGGCCACTTTTACTCGGATGACGTTTATCCCGATTCGCACCTGTTTGAAGACGCCGAAAGCCTGCGGGTAAACCATCAGCCCGACTTTCTGCTGATCCACCCAATGAACATTGACGACACCGGGCACAAGCACGGTTTCTCTTCCCCTCAGTACCGCAACCGCGCGCGGATGGCCGACGGCTATCTGTCGCAGTGGATGCCGGAGTGGCTGCGCCAGGGCTATCAGGTGATCGTCACCGCCGACCACGGTATGAACGATGACCGCAGCCACGGCGGCACCCTGCCGGAAGAAACGCAGGTACCGCTGTTCGTCTTCGGTTCCGCATTTTCCCTGCGTGAAGACGCCGCGCCGAAGCAAACCGAGCTGTGCGGCACGGTGTGCCAGATCCTCGGCGTGCCGCACGATAAGCCGGTCTGTGTGCCGCTGTTGCGTTCGGGGGAGCTGGCATGACGAAAGGAAAGGGGCTTGCGCTGCTTTGCCTGCTGCCGTTTGCGGTGTTCTATATCGCGTTTCAGATAGCACCGCTGGTCTGGATTGCAGTTAACAGCTTTTACAGCGAAATGAACGAGGCCTGGGGATGGGCCAATTACACCGACATCCTCACCTCAACGTTTTACCAGCAGGCGATACGCTTCTCGCTGGATATCTCATTCTGGTCGAGCGTCTACGGCCTGATTATCGCGCTGCTGGGCGGCTATTCGCTGCACCAGCTCGGCGGCGGCAGGCTGCACCGTTTTCTGATGTCCTTTACCAACATGACCAGTAACTTTGCCGGTGTGCCGCTGGCGTTTGCCTTCGTGATCCTGCTCGGTCTGAACGGCTGCCTGACGCTGCTGATGCGTAAATACGAAATCATGCAGGGCTTTAAACTTTACTCTACCGACGGGCTGATTGTGGTGTACACCTGGTTCCAGATCCCGCTGGGCATCCTGCTGCTCTATCCGGCGTTTGACGCGCTGAAAAAGGAGTGGCAGGAGTCGGCCGCGCTGCTCGGTGCCAGCCGCTGGCGCTACTGGCGGCACATCGGCCTGCCGGTAATGGCTCCGACGCTGGTGGGCACCTTTGTGATCCTGCTGGCGAACGCGCTGGGCGCCTACGCCACGATTTATGCGCTGACCACCGGCAACTATAACGTCATTCCGGTACGTATCGCGGCGCTGGTCTCCGGCGACGTTTCGCTCGACCCTAATATGGGCAGCGCGCTGGCGATGCTGCTGGTGGTACTGATGTCGATCATCACCGTGGTTCATCAGTGGCTGGTGCGCCGCAGCTACCAGTACGCGCGCTAAGGCAGGAGGAACAATGTCGAAAAGTGAATACGTTTATCACCGGATTATCGTCTGGCTGGTGTTTGTTATCCTCGCGCTGCCGCTGGTGGCCACGCTGTTCTACGCGCTGGCAACCCGCTGGGGCGCAACCATTCTGCCGGACGGCTTAACCCTCAAGTGGTTGATCCAGCTGTGGAGCGACCCGCGTTTTCTGGTGGCGCTCTGGCATTCGCTGCTGATTTGCCTCGGCTCGCTGCTGTTCTCGCTGCTGCTGGTGCTGCCGACGATGTTTGTGATCGCTTACTACTTCCCGAAGCTCGACGCGGTAATGAATATCCTGATCCTGCTGCCGTTTGCTATTCCGCCAGTAGTCTCTTCGGTAGGGCTGCTACAGCTTTACTCATCGCCGCCGCTGATGTTGACCGGCACGCCGTGGATTCTGATTGGCTGTTACTTCACCATCGCGCTGCCGTTTATCTACCGCGCCATCGCCAACAATATGCAGGCGATTAATCTGCGTGAGCTGATCGATGCCGCCCACCTGCTGGGTGCCAGCACCTGGCAGGCCGCGCTGCTGGTGGTGCTGCCTAACCTGCGCAAAGGGGCGACGATTGCCGTGCTGCTGTCGTTCTCCTTCCTGATCGGTGAGTTTGTCTTCGCTAACCTGCTGGTCGGCACCAGCTATGAAACGCTACAGGTTTACCTCTATAACGTGCGTAACAGCAGTGGGCATTTCAGTAGCGCGCTGGTGATCTCCTATTTCGTCGTTGTCCTGCTGGTCACCTGGCTGGCCAATACCCTGAATCGTGAACGAGGCTGAAGATGTCGTATTTGAATGTGACCCAACTGAATAAGAGCTATGGCCCGACCAGCATCTTTCAGGATATTGAATTCAGCGCGGAAGAAGGTGAACTGGTGACGCTGCTGGGGCCCAGCGGCTGCGGCAAATCGACGCTGCTGCGCTGCATCGCCGGGTTAACCTCCGTCGACAGCGGCCGCATTCTGCTGAAGGGCGAGGATATCGTGCCGGTCACGCCGCAGAAGCGAGCCATCGGCATGGTGTTCCAGAACTACGCGCTGTTCCCGAATATGACCGTTGAGCGCAACGTCGCCTTCGGCCTGAAAATGCAAAAGCTGCCCGCCGCCGAGATCCAGCAGCGGGTGGCGGACGCGCTGGAGCTGGTGGAGCTGAAGGATTTCGCCCGCCGCTATCCGCATCAGCTCTCCGGCGGCCAGTGCCAGCGCGTGGCGCTGGCACGTTCGCTGGTGACCCGTCCTCGCCTGCTGCTGCTGGACGAACCGCTGTCGGCGCTGGATGCGCGTATCCGCCGCCATCTGCGCGATCAGATCCGCCGCATTCAGCAGGAGCTGAATCTGACCACGCTGTTCGTCACCCACGATCAGGAAGAGGCGCTGACGATGTCCGACCGGATTGTGCTGATGAACAAAGGCAAAATTGTGCAGAGCGGCAATGCCGAGGCGCTGTACACCCAGCCAGCGGATCTGTTCGCTGCCGGATTTATGGGTAACTACAACCTGATCAGCCCCGAGCAGGCATTGCAGCTGACCGGCCAGCGGTTCAGTGGTCAGGTCGCTATTCGCCCTGAGTCGATGATGCTGTGCCCGCCGGACCAGGGGATTCCTGCATCGGTGATTAGCCACAGCCTGCTGGGTAACGTCATTCGCTACCGCGTCCAGGCCCATGATGTTGAGCTGCTGGTGGATGTGCTCAACCGCTCGGTGGATGATTTACATCCGGCCGGTTATCAGGTTGGGCTGGTGCTGGATAAACAAACGATGCGGGAAGTCGCCTGATATCACGCTGATAAAAAAGATTTTTTCTGTATATCGGCTAAACTAACAACTGTGAGACGCAAAGCACATACCGCTTTGCGTTTGATATTGTTACAGACGTTGTGAGGTCGATATTCGGTGTTAACCCTGTTAAATCTTCTTTCTGCCGTGGCACTGCTGGTGTGGGGAACCCACATTGTGCGTACCGGCATCATGCGCGTTTACGGTGCTGATTTGCGTCGGGTGCTCAGCCGCAGCGTGGAAAAAAAACCGATGGCGTTTCTCGCCGGGATTGGCGTCACCGCGCTGGTTCAGAGCAGTAACGCCACCACGCTACTGGTGACTTCATTTGTCGCCCAGAATCTGGTTGGGCTGACGCCTGCACTGGTGGTCATTCTCGGCGCAGACGTCGGGACGGCGCTGATGGCTCGCATCCTGACCTTCGATCTCTCCTGGCTGTCGCCGCTGTTTATCTTCTTCGGCGTGGTATTTTTCCTCGGCCGCAAGCAGACTCGCGCCGGCCAACTTGGCCGTGCCAGCATTGGCCTTGGGTTAATCCTGCTGGCGCTGCAGCTGATCGTGGCTGCTGCCGCGCCAATCACCCAGGCGTCCGGAGTGAAGGTGCTGTTCTCTTCGCTGACCGGTGATGTGATGCTGGATGCGCTGATTGGCGCGGTGTTTGCCATTATCAGCTACTCCAGCCTGGCGGCGGTGTTGATCACCGCCACGCTGACCGCCACCGGGGTGATTTCGTTTAAGGTGGCGCTGTGCCTGGTGATCGGGGCTAACCTCGGCAGCGGGCTGCTGGCGATGCTGAACAACAGTACGTCAAACGCCGCCGGGAAACGCGTGGCTCTCGGCAGCCTGCTGTTTAAATTTATCGGCTCGCTGATGGTGCTACCGTTTGTCGATCTGCTGGCAGAGTGGCTGGCGAAATTGCCGGTCAGTGATGAAGAGCTGGTGATTTTCTTCCATGTTTTCTACAACCTGATCCGCTGCCTGATTATGGTGCCGTTCGCCGAACCGATGGCCGCACTCTGTAAACGGCTGATCCGCGAAGAGCCTGAAAACGACCTGCGGCTGAAACCAAAGCATCTGGATACCAGTTCGCTGGATACCCCGGCGCTGGCGCTGGCGAATGCCGCCCGCGAAACCCTGCGTATGGGGGATGTACTTGAGCAGATGCTGGCGACCTTCGGCAAGGTGATTCACGGCGAGCTGCGAGAGGATCGGGAGATCCGCAGACTGGATGACGATGTCGACGTGCTGTACACGGCGATCAAGCTTTATCTGGCACAGATGCCGAAGGAAGATCTGCCGGAAGAGGATTCGCGGCGCTGGGCGGAAATCATCGAGATGGCGCTGAACCTGGAACAGTCCGGGGATATTCTGGAACGTATGAGTGGCGATGTGGCCGACAAATCGCTGAGTGCGCGGCGGGCTTTTTCCGTTGAAGGCATGCAGGAGCTGGACGCGCAGCTTGAACTGCTCACCAGCAATCTGCGCCTCAGCCTGTCGGTGTTCCTCTCCCGCGATCTGACCAGCGCCAAACGTCTGCGCCGTTCTAAACATCGTTTCCGCATCACTAACCGCCGCTATTCCCATGCGCACGTCGACCGTCTGCACCAGCATAACGTGCAGAGTATCGAAACCAGTTCGCTGCATTTGGGGCTGCTGGGTGATATGAAACGCCTGAACTCGCTTTTCTGTGCGGTGGCCTACAGCGTGCTGGAACAGGCGGATGATGATAAAGACGATGAGTGATGTCGCTGCTGGTTCGGTGCCGGGGATTGCTGCCAGTTCGGTGTCTGGCGTATCGGTGCCGGGCGGGTTCGCGGACTCGGCGTGAACACGTCCGTGTGGCCTCGATTCGCGCGTCCCTGCGCTCAACGGTCCTCGAACCCGCCCGGCACCGATTGCCCGCAGATCCGGAAGGCGCTGTAGGTTAAAAACCGTCACGGTCGCCCGGGCACGGAGCCGAAGCGGCTCAATACCCGTAACGGTCGCCCGGGCCACCAATACAAAGCCGAATTACGGCTTCTTCTTATCCTTAATCGCCTTACCCGACCAGTATCCGGCCAGCAGCGAACCTGACAGGTTGTGCCAGACCGAGAACAGCGCGCCCGGCAGGGCTGCCAGCGGGGAGAAGTACAGCTTGCCGAGCGTGGCCGCCAGACCGGAGTTCTGCATGCCGACTTCCAGCGCCAGCGTACGGCAGGTGGACTCATCAAAGCCAAACAGCTTACCGCCCCAGTAGCCGCCCAGCAGGCCAATGGCGTTATGCAGGATCACCGCGATAATCACGACCAGGCCGACTGAACCAATAAAGCTCTGGCTGCCCGCGACCACCGCGCTGATAATCAGCAGAATACAGACCATCGAAAACGCCGGCAGATACGGTTCCACGCGCTTCACTAATCCGTTCATGGTGTGGTGAATAATCAGACCCAGGCCAATCGGTACCACCACGATTTTCACGATGCTGAGCAGCATGCCCACGACATCAACCTGAATATGCGTATCCACGTAGAACTTGGTCAGCAGCGGGGTGGCAAACACGCCAACCAGCGCGGAGACGGAAGAGATGGTCACCGACAGCGCCACATCGCCCTTTGCCAGATAGATCATCACGTTTGACGCCGTACCGCTCGCCACGCTACCCACCAGAATCATCCCGGCAGAAAGATCGGGTGGCATATTAAATAATTTTGCCAGCGCCCATGCCGCCAGCGGCATTACCAGGTAGTGCAGGAAGGTTCCGGCGATGACCGGTGCCGGGCGGGTCAGCACGCGCTTAAAATCATCCACGTTCAGTGTCACGCCCATGCCAAACATAATCAGCATCAGCAGGTAAGTGACGTAAGGCCCGATGCCGGTAAAGGTGGTCGGCGTGTAATAGGCGGCGACGGAGAGCAGGACTGCCCAGAGGGGGAACAGTCGGGTAACAGTAGCAAGCATAGAAAAGCATCCTTTTAACCCCTGGATCTCCACAGCAGCTCTGGCGGTATAAGCCGATTCAAAAACCGGCAGCGATGTTCCGCCAGCCGTCGCAGAAAGGAGAGTGGGGCGTTTAATGTTGTGTTATTTAACTGAAAATTTGCCATAGCACAGCCGTATTTACCGGAACGAGGAAAATACGACCCGCCGCATCATAGCATCAAAAAAAAGGAGTGTCGGGCCAGCTGCGACTGGCCCGATGAGAGGTTACTCGAACAGATTGCGGTGCAGCGCCTGCACCACTTGTTCAGCGTCCTGGCCCGGCACCAGGAAGCACAGGTTATAGCTGCTGGCGCCGTAGCAGATCAGGCGCAGGCTAAACGGTTCCAGCACGCTGAAGACGTCTTTACCGACGCCGCAGGCTTTGGACAGCTCGTTACCGATAATCGCCACCAGGGCCAGATTCTCTTCCACTTCCACGCGGCACAGCGAGGAAAGCTCGGTCAGCAGCGCCTGCGTCAGCAGGCTGTCGCCGGTTGAGGTCGAACCGGTGGTGTCCAGCGTCAGCGCCACGCTCACTTCTGAGGTGGTGATCAGATCAACGGAGATATTGTGACGCGCCAGGATATTAAACACCTCGGCGAGAAAACCGCGTGCGTGCAGCATATTCAGGCTGGTCAGGGTCAGCAGAGTCTGCTTGCGGCGCAGCGCCAGCGCGCGGAACAGCGGTGGATTTTCGGTTTTATTGCTCACCATGGTTCCGCCCGCGGACGGATCTTTGCTGGAGCCAACAAATACCGGAATATCACTGCGTACCGCAGGCAGCAGCGTGGCCGGATGCAGGATTTTCGCACCGAAGGTGGCCATCTCTGAGGCTTCTTCGAAGGTAATCACATCAATGCGTTTCGCTGCGGGCACCACACGCGGATCGGTGGTGTAGATACCCGGAACGTCGGTCCAGATATCCACGCGGCCAGCGTGCAGCGCTTCGCCCAGCAGCGCAGCGGTATAGTCGCTGCCGCCGCGGCCCAGGGTGGTGGTCCGGCCTTTTTCTTCGCTACCGATAAAGCCCTGGGTGACGATCAGCGCTTCGGCAATACGCGGTTTAAGCTGTGCAGCGGCCAGCTCGGCAAGCGTGGCCACTTCCGGTTCGGCGCGGCCAAAGCGGTCGGTGGTGCGCATCACTTTACGTACGTCAAACCACTGAGCGGTGACTTCACGCTCACGCAGGATTTCCACGAACAGCAGGGTGGACATCAGCTCGCCGTGGCTGACCAGCTCATCGGTCAGAGCGGCAGAGGTCGCCAGCGCGGCACCTTCGGCCAGCGTGGCAATATTGTCCAGCATGCGGTCGATCTCTTCACGGATCACCTGGCTCTGCTTCAGTTCATCCAGAATGGCGTACTGAATACGACGAATATCGTCCAACAGCGCGGCGCGCTGCTCCAGCGGCTGGCCTTCAGCCAGAGCAACTAAAAGATTGGTTACGCCCGCAGAGGCGGAAAGGACCACCAGACGAACGTCAGGATTGGATAACACCACATCGGCGCTGCGGTTCATAGCGGCAAAGTCGGCAACGCTGGTGCCGCCAAATTTTGCCACAATTAAATTCTGGGACATGACTATGACTACCTCGTGACAGGTTTTAACTTTCAGCCTTGGCACAAGGAAAGAGCAGAAACGGGTCAGACGTAGAAAGGGACAACTACGAGTCACCCAGAAGCGCTCCACCTTGTGGCACGTTCGACTGCGAACGTTACAGGTGACAACTCAGAGGATTCAGCCCCTGCAGTCGATACGCCCCACTCCGCGTGGTTAATACCTCGGCGTCGCTCCCCCTGATGTGTAATCAATGGATACGGGTCCTCACACACACTGCCTGGGCGACGCGCCTCTTCTGGCTTGCGCGCACATGCACGCGTTTTCAGGCGTGTAGAAATATCGGGTTATGGCGCTGGTGTCAACGCCGGGAGGCTGATGATTATTCATTTTCCTTATTACCCCAGTCGTATCAATCTTACTAATCATCCGTGGCTAAAAAAACGCCGCCTGTTGGCACCATCGATGTTTATAAGCACGGTACGGGCTGTAAATTTTTTTCTTTCATCGTCATACTGAAATGCTTAGTGTGAATCATCCTCACCGACAGAATGCGAAATAGCGCCCGGGCAAACCGCAGTTTTTCCGCTGTTGATAGCCGAAACCTGTTACAGGAAAAGGGGGAGTCGATCCCCGCAAACAGGTACGATGTTGTCCGGTCTGATTTACGATTCTTAAATAAAAAGAGTGTGTTGCTATGAAAAATATCAATCCGACACAAACCGCTGCCTGGCAGGCACTGCAGCAGCATTTTGAACAAATGAAAGACGTTCAGATTGCTGACCTTTTCGCCAGGGACAACAACCGGTTTGCCGCGTTTTCCGCTACCTTTGACGACCAGATGCTGGTCGACTTCTCCAAGAACCGCATTACCGCTGAAACGCTCAGCAAGCTGCAGGCGCTGGCAAAAGAAACCGAACTGCAGGACGCGATCAAATCGATGTTCTCCGGTGAGAAAATCAACCGCACCGAAGATCGCGCTGTACTGCACGTTGCCCTGCGTAACCGCAGCAACACCCCGATCGTGGTAGATGGCAAAGATGTGATGCCGGAAGTGAACGCGGTGCTGGCGAAGATGAAAAGCTTCTCCGAACGCATTATTAGCGGCGAGTGGAAAGGCTTCACCGGTAAAGCGATCACCGACGTGGTGAATATCGGCATCGGCGGTTCTGACCTGGGGCCATTTATGGCGACCGAAGCGCTGCGTCCGTATAAAAATCATCTGACCATGCACTTCGTTTCCAACGTGGACGGCACGCATATCGCCGAAACGCTTAAAGGCCTGAGCCCGGAAACCACCCTGTTCCTCGTGGCGTCTAAAACCTTCACTACTCAGGAAACCATGACCAACGCCCATAGCGCGCGCGACTGGTTCCTGACCTCCGGTGAGCAGGGCGACGTGGCGAAGCACTTCGCGGCGCTGTCTACCAACGGTAAAGCGGTGGCGGAGTTCGGTATTGATACCGACAACATGTTTGAGTTCTGGGACTGGGTTGGCGGACGCTACTCACTGTGGTCGGCGATCGGCCTGTCGATCGTGCTGTCCATCGGCTTCGATAACTTTGAGAAGCTGCTGAGCGGCGCGCACGCTATGGACCGCCACTTCGCCGATACGCCAGTGGAGAAAAACCTGCCGGTGCTGCTGGCGCTGATTGGTATCTGGTACAACAACTTCTTCGGCGCTGAAACCGAAGCGATTCTGCCGTACGACCAGTATATGCACCGTTTTGCTGCCTACTTCCAGCAGGGCAACATGGAGTCCAACGGTAAGTACGTTGACCGCAGCGGTAACCCGGTTTCCTACCAGACCGGCCCGATTATCTGGGGCGAGCCGGGCACCAACGGCCAGCACGCGTTCTACCAGCTGATCCACCAGGGCACCAAGATTGTTCCATGTGACTTTATCGCTCCGGCGATCTCGCATAACAAACTGGGCGATCACCACAGCAAGCTGCTGTCTAACTTCTTCGCGCAGACCGAAGCGCTGGCGTTTGGTAAGTCGCGTGATGTGGTGGAGAAAGAGTTCGCCGATGCCGGTAAAGCCGCCAGCGCCGTTGAGCATGTGGTTCCGTTCAAAGTGTTTGAAGGTAACCGCCCAACCAACTCCATCCTGCTGCGCGAAATCACCCCGTACAGCCTGGGTGCGCTAATTGCCCTGTATGAGCACAAGATCTTTACTCAGGGCGCTATCCTGAACATCTTCAGCTTCGATCAGTGGGGCGTGGAGCTGGGTAAACAGCTGGCGAACCGTATTCTGCCAGAGCTGGAAGATGGTAAAGACGTCAACAGCCACGACAGTTCGACTAATGGCCTGATTAACCGCTATAAATCCTGGCGTTAATCTTTCGCCCTGCGAGCTGAAACCCCCGGTTATTCGGGGGTTTTTTTATTGTTTATCGCCAGCCTGCTCTGCGCCGGCATTGTTGCCATACCCACCCGTAACGCCGACAACCTCGATTTTTGCCTCTCATCTACCCTGAGGTTTTTCCTGAAAACACTGAAAGTTCATCTTTGGTGGGTGAGATTAATCCTAAAAAAATCGAGCGAAAATCTATTATTTCACTGAATTACATAAGAAAAAAATGACAATAACGTTATGATTTAAAACATTTTTGTTTCTCTTTGTCGTGTTTGAAAATACGATATTACACTATGCGCGTGTTTTAACGGCATAATGCTGATTTTTACTACAAACCAGAATTATATTCTGTGATATTCGCTTGATGGCGTGTCGCATAATTGAAAATATCTTTTTAAATGTAATCCAAGTGTAAAAAACTATTTTTTCAATACCTGGAAGGGGCGCTGATTTCTGGGAGTTATTTCCCCATAATGAAGATGCCAGGAACCATCCAGGCCCTGGTGTCCATTCATTAGTGAAGGGAAAGTGTAATGAAAAAAGTCTTATGTGCTACTGCAGCCATACTGTACTTAGCAACCGCTTCAGCTGCTTTCGCCGCTCCTGGCGATGTCGCAGGTTCTTCTGCTTCTACTGACGGCGCTGCCGCTGGTACTGAAGCAGCAGCACTGTCTGCGGGCGCATCTACTGCCATCGGTATCGGTGCGGTAGCGGCGTTTGCAGGCGTTGCGCTGGCTACGTCAGGCGGCGGCGATGGTTCCAACACTGGAACCACGACCACCACGACCACCAGCACCACTCGCTAAGTATCACCATTAATCATAACCACACGAAAGTGTGGTTATTTTCAGATTGCTTTCTTTAGCTCAGGGATCACACTGGTGCGAAACCTACCATTGCTGCTGCTTTGCCTGTTGCTTCAGGCCTGTACACAAACCCAAAAGGGATTGAGTGAAACTGTTAAGCTGGCCGTTCTTGGCCAGGACGACATTGAGTTAACCAACCAACAAATCGCCAATATCCCCTACGCCAGTATGTACCTGCGCCTTAATGGCGGTCAGCAGATCTTCGTGGTGATGGGCTTTAACGAGAATGGCCAGCAGAAATGGATCACCCAGGACCGCGCAACGGTGGTGACGGAAAATGGTCGTCTGGTGAAAACCCTGGGGCTGGCGGATAACCTCAATGAGGTGACCAATCTGCAACAGGACCCGCTGCGCGATGCGCTGCGCCTGACGGACGGCGCCAGCTGGACACGCGTGCTCAGCTGGACGGAAAAAGGCCAGCTGCGCACCGGAACCGCGGTCTCTCACTTCACCCGCCTGAAAGACGAAGTCCTGCCGCTGGGCGGACGTCAGGTTGCCAGCCGCGTCTGGCAGGAAGAGGTCGAGCTGACGGAGAGTGGTAAAACCTGGCGCAACACCTTCTGGGTAGATTCCTCGAGCGGACAGGTCCGCCAGGCCGTGCAAATGTTGGGAGCGGACTACTTCCCTGTGGCAACCACTATTCTGAAGCCTGCGAAACCATGAAAAAAATCACAACTCTTCTCGCAGGGATAGTGGCATCGCTGTCGCTGCAGGCACTGGCGGACAGCCAGGTCACGGTGTTTTATCCGGGGCAGTCGCAAACTGCCGTCGTCAGCCACGCGGAAAATCTGGCGCAGCTGGTATCCAGTCCGGCGCTACAGGGAAAAACCTGGTGGCCCGGTACGGTAATCGGTGAAAAGCTGGCCACGGCGGTTGCGCTTCGTCAGCAGCAGGAGGTGGTCGCTCGCTTACAGGCATGGCGCGATAACCTGCGCAGCGATAACGATCTGGCAGAAGCCGCGGTGGTTGAAAATGTCCGCCAGCAGATTGCCTCGCTGAAGGTGACCGGTCGCCAGTTGGTGAACCTCGATCCTGACTGGGTACGCACCCGGCCACAGGCCAATCGTCGCCTGGCGGGAGAGTACAGCGTTTATACCGTCGCCAAACCCACCTCGGTCAGACTGGCCGGTGCCGTTGATGGCGCGGGCACTACGCCGTGGGTTGCCGGACGTCCGGTGGCGGATTACCTCGAATCGCGCGCCCATCAGAGCGGCGCAGAGCGCAATGTGGCGCTGGTTATCTCACCTGCAGGTGAGGTGACTGAGGTTCCCGTTGCCTACTGGAATCGCCGCCACGTCGAGCTGGCGGCGGGCAGCACCATCTTTATTGGTTTCTCATCCTGGGCGCTGCCGAGCGACCTTGCCGACCTTAACCAGCAGATCGTTTCTGTTTTGACGCACCGGATCCCTGACTGATGAAAAAACGTTATCTTCTCAGCCTGCTTTCATTTTCCGTCGCCTGTGCCTGCCAGGTTCAGGCGGCTTCCTATCCCGAACCGGTTGGGCCTTCACAGTCCGACTTCGGCGGCATTGGCCTGCTGCAGGTGCCGACGGCGCGTATGGCTAAAGAGGGCGAGTTCAGCCTGAACTATCGCTATAACGACCAGTACCGCTTTTACTCCACCTCGCTGCAGCTGTTCCCGTGGCTGGAAGCGGCTATCCGCTATACCGACGTGCGTACCCGTAAGTACAGCTCGTACGAAGACTTCAGCGGTAATCAAACCTATAAAGATAAAGCCTTCGATCTGAAGCTGCGCCTGTGGGAGGAGGGCTTCTGGCTGCCGGAAGTGTCTGTCGGTAAACGCGATATCGGCGGTACCGGCCTGTTCGACAGCGAATACGTGGTGGGCACCAAGGCCTGGGGGCCGTTTGATTTCACGCTCGGCGTCGGTTGGGGCTACCTCGGTAACAGCGGCAACGTCACCAACCCGTTCTGTA
This sequence comes from Erwinia sp. S43, assembly GCF_016624745.1. Classification (NCBI taxonomy): domain Bacteria; kingdom Pseudomonadati; phylum Pseudomonadota; class Gammaproteobacteria; order Enterobacterales; family Erwiniaceae; genus Erwinia; species Erwinia sp. S43. Next base: position 29,368 of record NZ_JACVTX010000015.1, read on the forward strand.
AAGCCAGTGAAAAATACTGCTACCGCTCTGAAGGAAACCGTACCGCGGGATCGTTAAGCCTGGGCGATTCCTTTAAAGGCCCGATGGCGGTATTCGGCGGGATTGAATACCAGACGCCGTGGCAGCCTCTGCGTCTGAAAATGGAGTATGAAGGTAACGACTATCAGGGCGACTTTGCCGGCAAGCTGGAGCAGAGAAGCAAGGTTAACGTCGGCGCCATCTACCGTATTACCGACTGGGCGGACGTTAACGTCAGCTACGAGCGCGGCAATACCTTTATGGCCGGCTTCACTCTGCGCACCAACTTTAACGAGTTGACCCAGCCGCACCTTGATACGCCGAAGAAAGCTTACGATCCGCAGCCGCAGGGCCGCTTCCTCGACTCGACGGTAACCGCAAGCCAGCTGACCGACCTGAAGTACAACGCTGGCTTTGAAGCACCGAATATTCAACTGAAGGGCGATACGCTGTACGCCAGCGGTGAGCAGACCAAATACCGTGATAATCAGGAGGCGGTTGAACGCGCTAACGTCATTCTGGCCAATCATCTGCCGGAAGGCGTGAAGACCATTGAGCTGACCGAACAGCGCTATCATATGCCGCAGGTGACCACCAAAACCGACGTCGCCAGCCTGCAGCGTCAGCTGGAAGGCTACCCGCTGGGCCGTGAAGAGACGCTGCAGCAGCAGCGAATCAACCCGGTTGCGCCGGAGCGCACCGAGCAGGGCTACTTTATCGACGGTCGTCGCTTTGACTACAGCCTGTCACCGGTGCTTAACCAGTCGTTTGGTGGACCGGAAAGCTTCTATATGTATCAGATCGGGGTCTCTGCCGGCGCCAATCTGTGGGTCACCGACCACCTGCTGCTCGACGGCAGCCTGTTCTTTAACGTGGCGAACAACTACGACAGATTCAACTATACGCAGTCTGGTGGAAATTCACCTCTGCCTCGCGTACGCACCCAGATTCGTCAGTACGTTGAAAACGACGTTTACGTGAACAACCTGCAGGCTAACTACATGCACTACCTGGGCGGTGATTTCTACGGCCAGGTGTACGGTGGTTATCTGGAAACTATGTTCGGCGGTGCCGGTGGTGAGCTGCTGTATCGTCCTCTGGACTCCAGCTGGGCGGTGGGCGTGGATGCCAACTACGTTAAGCAGCGTGACTGGGACAATATGATGAAGTTTACCGACTACAGTGCGAAAGTCGGCAACCTCACCGTTTACTGGCAGCCAACGTTTATGGATCAGGTGCTGGTGAAAGCCAGCGTCGGCCAGTACCTCGCCGAGGATAAAGGCGTAACGCTGGATGTTTCCAAACAGTTCGACAGCGGCGTCAGAGCGGGCGTTTACGCCACCAAGACCAACGTATCGTCAGAAGACTACGGCGAGGGTGACTTCACCAAGGGCTTCTATATCTCGGTGCCGATGGATCTGTTCAGCATCCGTCCAACCCGCAGCCGCGCGAATATCAACTGGACACCGTTGACGCGTGACGGCGGCCAGCAGCTGGGACGTAAGTACGAGCTGTACGATATGACCACCGATCGCGATCGCAACTTCCACTAGTTGCACACGCAGTCGCTAAAGGGCCGGTAATCGGCCCTTTTTCTTTTTCAGGAATAAACGCTGTTGCAGAATCAAGATCCTGGCATCTTGTGATCTGAGTCACACTAAAGCATATTGTTAAAAAGTCGGGCAGCCCGACAGATAACAATCATTTAGAGGTGTGAACATGACTCCCCCCGTAAAAAATACTCCGGCCACCCGCCTGGCCTTTGCCCTGCAGATGGTGCTGAACGCCGGTCTGATTGCGCTGGCCGTTATCCTGGTGATCTTTCTCGGTAAGGAGACGATTCACCTGGCGAATGTCCTGCTGAACACCGGGGAGCAGACGTCTTCGTATCTGCTGATTGAAGGCATTGTGATCTATTTTCTCTATTTCGAGTTTATCGCGCTGATCGTTAAGTACTTCCAGTCGGGCTACCATTTTCCGCTGCGTTACTTTGTCTATATCGGCATTACTGCGATTATCCGTCTGATCATCGTTGACCATAAAAACCCGTTTGATACCCTGGCCTACTGCCTTGCGATCCTGATTCTGGTGATTACCCTGTGGCTGGCGAACAGCAATCGCCTGAAGCGCGAATAAAAAAACAGGCGGCCGTTTGGCCGCCTGAAACACAGGATATAACGAAGCAAGAACAGCAGCAGTGGCAAATAAATCGGACTAACCCTTCACGCCCCCGGCGGTTAAACCGTTAACCAGCCAGCGCTGGGCGATGATAAACACCAGAGTAATCGGCAGCGCCGACAGCACGGCGGCCGCGGCAAAATCACCCCATAAATAGTTCTGCGGATTGAGATACTGCTGCATTCCCACCGCCAGCGTGTAGCTGTTAACGTCGCGCAGCAGCAGCGACGCCACCGGCACCTCGGTGACTGCCGCGATAAACGACAGAATAAACACCACCGCCAGAATCGGTACCGACAGCGGCAGCAGGATCAGCCGGAACGCCTGCCACGGTGTGGCGCCATCCAGCGCCGCCGCCTCTTCCAGCGAACCGTCAATCGTTTCGAAATAGCCCTTAATCGTCCACACGTGCAGCGCAATGCCGCCGAGATAGGCGAAAATCAGCCCCGCGTGGGTATTCAGCCCGATAAACGGCAGATACTGCCCCAGCCTGTCGAACAGCGCATAGAGCGCCACCAGCGACAGCACCGCCGGGAACATCTGGAAAATCAGCATTCCCTTCAGCAGGCTGGACTTGCCGCGAAAGCGCATGCGGGCAAAGGCGTAGGCGCAGGTGGTGGAGAGGGCGACGATGCCTACCGCACTGATGGCCGCCACCTTAATTGAGTTCCACAGCCACAGCAGCACAGGAAACGGCGGCGGCGTTACGCTGCCGTTTTCATGCACAACCGGGATGCCGAGCGCCAGCTTCCAGTGGTCCCAGGAAATATGCTCCGGCAGCAGCGAGCCAATGGCGTAGTTCCCCGGGCGCAGCGAGATGGCCAGCACCATCAGCAGCGGATACATAATGATGGCCACAAAGCTGAGCAGCAGCAGATGGCTGAGCAGCAGGCGCAGCTTCTGTGATTTAGGTTGTACGATAGCCATGTTTTACCTCAGTCGACTTTGATGCGGGTAGCTTTCAGATTCAGCACGGCCAGTCCGCCTACCAGTAGGAAAATCAGCGTGGCAATCGCCGCCGCCAGGCCGAAGTCCTGCCCGCCGCCGCCCTCGAAGGCGATGCGCCAGGTATAGCTGACCAGCAGGTCGGTATAGCCCGCTGGCGTGGTGGTGCCAAGGCGGTCCGGCCCGCCGTTGGTCAGCAGCTGGATCAGTACGAAGTTATTAAAGTTAAAGGCAAAGCTGGCGATCATCAGCGGTGCCAGCGGCTTCAGCAGCAGCGGCAGCGTGATGCGGAAGAAATTCTGTACCGTGGTGGCACCGTCCAGCGCCGAGGCCTCGTAAAGATCGTCCGGTATCGCCTTCAGCAGCCCCATACAGAGGATCATCATGTACGGATAACCGAGCCAGGTGTTGACCACCACCAGCATGCTGCGCGCCAGCGTCGGGTCGCTGAACCAGGCCGGCTTCAGGCCAAACAGGGCATTGAGCATGATATTGATTTCGCCGAAGCTTTGGTTAAACAGCCCCTTGAAAATCAGGATAGAGATAAAGGCCGGCACCGCGTAGGGCAGGATCAGCAGCAGGCGATATACCGCACGCCCCTTCAATGCTTCCCACTGCATCAGACAGGCCAGCACCATCCCGACAGCGGTGGTCAGGATCACCGTCAGCAGTGCGAATACCACCGTCCAGATAAAGATGCCGATAAACGGCTTCTGGATGCCATCGTCGGTCATCACCCGCAGGAAGTTTTTCCAGCCGATGCTCACCGTGTAGCCGGGGCTGAGACGTTCGCCGCTCCACTGCTGGTTAGCATCCTTCGCCTGATAGAAACCAACCTCATCGTTCGGCCAGTAAACCGTGCCGGTTTGCTGATTGGCCAGGCTGCCGTCCGCCGCCAGCTTATATAGCGGCTGCGTACCGGAGAACTGGCGCAGCGAGCTCATACGTACGCTGCTGCCGTCGGGCAGGGTAGCGCTAATCAGCCCCAGCGCCTGGCGGTTCTGCGTCACCACGCGCAGCATCGCGCGCTCGCCCTGCGGGGCTTCAGCGTTCTCTTTCAGCGCCAGGATTTGTGGATTTTTATCGTCAAAGCTGAACGGTTCGGAGAGATAGCCGGGCTTGCCGTCGGCGGTCAGCTGCAAGACCCACTGATTGCCCTGCGGCCACAGATTAAAGTTATAGCGTTCTCCCGCCTGATATTGGCGGTCCAGCAGCACCGTCTGCGCCCGTTCAAAGGTCAGCTGATTGGTACTGCTGTAGTTGGTAAAGGAGATGGCGATGGTCGCCGCCAGCGGGAAGAGGACAAACAGCGCCATCCCTGCCAGCCCCGGATAGACATAACGCCAGGCCGTGGCCCGACGCTGAGCAAAAATCACCAGCCCAACGCTGAGTACAATCAGCGTCAGCGCGGCGAACAACACTTCACCCTGCGCATACATCAGCACCACGAGGTAGCCGGTAAACAGCGCAAACAGGGTAACGATCAGCCACTTCAGGCCATGCTTACCGGCAACGTTCGCCATAGAAATTCCTTACAGCAGCGGCGGGCGCTTCCGCCCGCCTGGCAGACAACGGGGATTATTTAGTGATACGTGCCTGGGCGTCTTTCAGCGCGGCATCGACCGTCTGACGGCCGTTGATCGCATTCAGCACCGCGGTGCGTTCCGCATACCAGAAGGCGCTCATCTGCGGTACGTTTGGCATCACTTCACCCTTCTGCGAGTTCTCCATGGTGGCGGCGATCTTCGGATCTTTTGCCAGCTTCTCCTGCATCGACTTCAGCGCCACCGCGCCCAGCGGTTTATCGGCATTGACCTTCGCCAGGCCGTCATCGGTCAGCAGGTAGTTTTCCAGGAACTCTTTCGCCAGCTCTTTATTCGGGCTGGCGGCGTTAATGCCCGCGCTCAGCACGCCGACGAACGGTTTCGACGGCTGGCCTTTAAAGGTTGGCAGCAGGGTAACGCCGTAGTTGATCTTCGCGCTGTCGATATTGCCCCACGCCCACGGACCGTTAATGGTCATCGCGGTTTCGCCCTTGTTAAAGGCGGCTTCGGCAATGGCAAAGTCGGTATCGGCATTCAGATGTTTGTTCTTAATCAGGTCGACGAGGAACTGCAAACCTTCCTGCGAGCCTTTGTTCGCCACGCCAACATCCTTCAGGTCATAGCTGCCGTCGGGGAGTTTCTTAAAGGCGTAACCGCCGTTGGCAGCGGTGAGCGGCCAGGTGAAGTACGGCTCCTGGAGGTTAAACATGATGGCGCTTTTGCCTTTGGCCTTCAGCTTTTTATCCAGCGCCGGGATCTCTTCCCAGGTTTTTGGCGGCTCGGGCAGCAGGTCCTTGTTATAAATCAGCGACAGCGCCTCAGCGGCGATCGGATAGCCGATTAGCTTGCCGTTATAGCGCACCGCGTCCCAGGTGAAGGGATAGAGCTTGTCCTGGAAGGCTTTATCCGGGGACACTTCGGCCAGCAGACCGGACTGGGCATAGCCGCCGAAGCGATCGTGTGCCCAGAAGATAATATCCGGGCCGTCACCGGTGGCCGCCACCTGCGGGTATTTCTCTTCCAGCTTGTCCGGGTGCTCCACCGACACTTTAATGCCGGTATCCTGTTCAAATTTCTTACCGACTTCCGCCAGGCCGTTATAACCCTTGTCGCCGTTAATCCAGATAACCAGCTTGCCTTCTTCTATTTTTGCCTGCGCCAGCGCAGGGAGCAACAGGCTGGAAAGGGTACACAGCAGCAGTGTTTTACTCGCTAATCTGAACTTCGCCATTATTCGTTCCTCTAAGGGTATGAAGCCGGGATGTGGTTGCAGTCTGCTGTTAAGCAAGGAGAACTGCGTCATCCCCGGCTCTACTCCCCCCAATCACTTTCTGTGATCGAATTAACAAAAAATCCATTTCTGCGCTCCCGGCCACAAAAAACAGCCGTTATTTTTGCCAGTGCCGTCACGAAATTTGCCTGCTGACCCGATGGTTGATGTCGGGTGCGTTTTTCTCATCCTCCTTTCTCCTCCCCCATAAAAAATCCAGCGGTGGAGGAGTTAGCTTTCCGCGCGCTGCCGCACACTCCGGCCATCAACAGTCAGTGGACGGGAGAAGCGGATGGCCAGCGTAGTGCTGAATAATGTCACCAAAGCATGGGGTGACGTGGTGGTATCAGATGCGATTGACCTGACGATTGCCGAAGGGGAGTTCGTGGTATTCGTGGGGCCGTCGGGCTGCGGTAAATCAACGCTGCTACGCATGATTGCCGGGCTGGAAGAGATCACCTCGGGCGAGCTGCTGATCGGCGATCGCCGGATGAATGATGTGCCTCCCGCCGGTCGCGGTGTTGGCATGGTGTTCCAGTCCTACGCCCTCTATCCCCATCTTACCGTGGCGGAAAATATGTCCTTCGGCCTCAAGCTGGCCGGGGTGGCGAAAGCCGAAATCCAGCAGCGGGTGAATAAAGTCGCCGAAGTGCTTCAACTGGCCCACCTGCTGGACCGCCAGCCGAAGGCGCTCTCCGGCGGTCAGCGGCAGCGCGTGGCGATTGGCCGCACGCTGGTGGCCGAGCCGCAGGTATTTTTGCTCGATGAACCGCTATCGAACCTGGACGCCGCACTGCGTGTACAGATGCGCATTGAGATCTCCCGCCTGCACAAGCGCCTGCAGCGCACGATGATTTACGTTACCCACGATCAGGTTGAGGCGATGACGCTGGCCGACAAAATCGTGGTGCTGGAAGGGGGACGCATTGCTCAGGTCGGTAAACCGCTGGAGCTTTATCACTATCCCGCCAATCGCTTCGTCGCCGGTTTTATCGGCTCGCCAAAGATGAATTTCCTGCCGGTCAAAGTGACCGCTACCGCTATCGATCAGGTCCAGGTTGAGCTGCCGAATCGCCAGCAGATCTGGCTGCCGGTAGACAGCGCTGGCGTCCTGCCCGGCAGCAATATGTCGCTCGGCATTCGCCCTGAGCATCTGCTGCCCAGCGAGGTGGCCGACGTCAGCCTTTCCGGCGTGGTGCAGGTTGTCGAACAGCTTGGCCACGAAACTCAGATCCATATCCAGATCCCCGCTCTGCGTCAGAACCTGGTGTACCGCCAGAATGACGTGGTGCTGGTAGAAGAAGGTGCCCATTACGCCATCGGCCTGCCGCCGCAGCGCTGCCATCTGTTCCGTGAGGATGGAAGCGCCTGCCGTCGGCTGCATCAGGAACCGGGTGTAGAAGCACTCCAGCTAAAGCAGTGATAACAGGAGCACAATAATGATTAAGCTGAAATATCCTCTGGCAGTGGCCATTGCGATGGCCATCTCCGGCCAGGCGGCAGCGGTTGATTTTAAAGGCTATGCGCGTTCGGGTATCGGCTGGACCGGTAGCGGCGGCGAGCAGCAGTGTTTTCAGGCTACCGGTGCCAACAGCAAATACCGTCTGGGTAACGAATGTGAAACCTATGCGGAACTGAAACTGGGTCAGGAACTGTGGAAAGAGGGCGACAAGAGCTTCTACTTCGATACCAACCTGGCGTATGCCGTTTCTCAGCGTTCAGATTTCGAAAGCGTCGACCCGGGCTTTCGTGAGGTGAACATTCAGGGGAAAAACCTGATCGACTGGCTGCCAGGTTCTACCCTGTGGGCCGGTAAGCGCTTCTACCAGCGTCACGACGTACATATGATCGACTTCTACTACTGGGACATTTCCGGTCCGGGTGCAGGTGTGGAAAACATCGATCTGGGCGCGGGTAAACTGTCCATGGCGGTGACCCGCAACGGTGAAGCGGGCGGCTCCTACGGCTTTATCGATAACCAGCAGAAGCAGGTTCCAACCGTTAACGACACCTTCGACGTGCGTGTGGCCGAGCTGAATGTGAACCCGGGCGGCGTGCTGGAGTTGGGCGTTGACTACGGTCGTGCCAACGTGCAGGACGGCTATTCGCTGGCGGACGGGGCCACTAAAGATGGCTGGATGCTGACCGGTGAGCACACTCAGACTATCTACAACGGCTACAACAAGTTTGTCGTGCAGTACGCTACCGATGCGCTGACTTCGCAGCGTAACGGCCGCTCAGAAGGTTCGAGCATCGATAACAACGGCCATATGATTCGCGTAATCGACCACGGTGCGCTGGACTTTAACGACAAGTGGGGCCTGATGTACGTCGCCATGTTCCAGGACCTGGATCGCGACAATAAAAACGGCACCACCTGGTACACCGCCGGCGTGCGCCCGATGTACAAATGGACGCCGATCATGAGCACCCTGCTGGAAGTGGGCTACGACAACGTCAAGTCGCAGGAAACCGGCGAGCGCAACAGCCAGTATAAAGTGACCCTGGCCCAGCAGTGGCAGGCCGGTGACAGCATCTGGTCGCGCCCGGCGATCCGCGTGTTTGCTACCTACGCCAAGTGGGATGAGAAGTGGGGTTACGCCACGTCTGACGATACCGGCTACACCTCCGGCACCGCCTACAGCGATACCAGCGCTAAAACCTTCAGCCGCGGCAATGACGATGAAGTCAGCTTCGGTGTGCAGATGGAAGCCTGGTGGTAACAGCCAGTCGCGGGCGGACCCGCTCAGGTCCGCCCGATCCTCTTTAGCCCCGAAACTGCATTGCCTGGCGGGATCGGGGTGGCCCGTTTAAGGAACATAAAATGAAAAAAAATCTGCTGTCACTGTGCCTGATTGCGGGGCTGACTTCCGCATTGATACTGCCCGCTACGGCGGCAACCTTTACGTCGCCGCAGAACGTGGCGGTGGCTCCGGCTATTCCGGCCTCCGCGCTGCAGCGCCTCTCCTGGCTGCCTGTTACGCCACCGGCCAGTAACGACATTGCGCTAAATGCCTCGTCCCAGAGCCTGAACCAGGGGGAAATTACCGGTCCGGTTGCGGCCGTGACCCTGCCAGCCGATCGCGGGTCGCTGGAAATTACTCTCACCAGCGTGGTGAAAGATCGCCGCGTCTATGTGCCGAACGTGCTGGTGCTGGACGAACAAATGCGCCCGGCCGCCTTCTATCCCGGCAGCTACTTCCCGTATCAGAAACCCGGCGTAGTTTCGCAGGACAGACTGGAAGGGACGCTGAAACTGACCCCGGCGCTGGGGCAAAAACAAATTTACCTGCTGGTGTACACCACCCGACAGGATCTGACGACCACCACCCAGCTGACCAATCCGGCGAAGGCCTATGCCGAAGGCGTGGGTAACGCCGTGCCGTCCATTCCCGATCCGATCGCCAGCCACGTCACTGACGGCCAGATTACGCTGAAGGTGAAAGCGGAGCAGGGCAGCGGTAACGTGATGATAGGCCAGGTATTCAACCAGCCACAGCCGCAGCCGGTGGTGGTTGGCAGTACGGCGGCCCCGGCAGCGGTCGCTGCTGCGCCTGCACCAGCGGCCCCGGCGGCAAAAGCGGAGCCGATGCTCAGCGATACCGAAACCTACTTCAACCAGGGCATTCGCCAGGCGGCGAAGGCGGGGGATATCGACAAAGCGCTGCGTCTGATGAACGAGGCCGAACGTCTGGGCTCCACTTCAGCGCGGCAAACCTTTATCAGCAGTGTGAAAGGCAAGGGATAACATCCCCATATTGCTGGGCTGGCTCCATGACTGGTGCGCCGTGCGGCGCACCTTTTTTCCTTCCTTCCGTGCTACCTATAAATTTCTGCGTAATTGCCCCGCTTTGATAGGTTTGGCTCCGGTGTCTGCGTTACACTCTGCTTCTGAATTTTTTTGCGGAGAAATGCGATGGCTGAGAACGCGCTGCCGCTGTTGCGCGCTATCGACTGGCTGCCCGAATCATCGCCCCTGTTAACCGCTTCCCTGCTCGACTGGCTGATGGAAGAAGACTCGATGACCCGGCGTTTTGAACGTCACTGTCAGCAGGTGACCGTCAACCTGCTGCGCGAAGGATTTATCACCGCGCAGGAGGCTGGAAGCGATGCCGAACAGCTGCCCGCTGACGGCCGTTTCTGGCTGCGGGAAATCGAACTGTGCGGTGATGGCATTCCCTGGCTGGTGGCATGTACGCTGGTGCCGGAATCGACCCTGATCGGTCCGGAACAGAAGCTGCAGCAGCTGGGTACGGTGCCGCTCGGGCGCTATCTGTTTACCAGCTCGACGTTAACCCGTGATTTTATTGATGTTGGCCGCAGCGGAAACCTGTGGGGAAGGCGTTCGCGCCTGCGCCTGTCGGATAAACCGTTGCTGCTGACGGAACTGTTTTTACCGGCATCGCCCCTGTATGCCCATCCGAACGCTGAGGAGAATCAGTAGCGTGGAGACCAGTCTGCAAATGAGTAAGTTTTCTGCCTATATCCGCCTGATGCGGATTGATAATCCTATCGGCTGGCTGCTGCTGCTGTGGCCGACGCTGTGGGCGCTGTGGCTGGCGGGGATGAAGGTACCGCCTCTTAACGTACTGATTGTCTTCGTGCTGGGCGTATTTTTCATGCGTGCGGCAGGCTGCGTGGTCAATGACTTTGCCGACCGCAAAATCGACGGCCATGTGAAACGCACACGAGGACGTCCACTGCCGAGCGGTGCGGTCACCAGCAACGAGGCAAAGGTACTATTTATCTGCCTGCTGCTGGTTTCCTTCCTGCTGGTACTGACCATGAACAGCATGACCATCTGGCTGTCGCTGGGCGGGCTGCTGCTGGCGTGGATGTATCCGTTTATGAAGCGCTACACCCACCTACCGCAGGTGGTACTGGGCGCGGCGTTCGGCTGGGCCATTCCGATGGGCTGGGCGGCGGTAAACGAAACCCTGCCGTTAACCTGCTGGTTGCTGTTCCTGGCCAATATTTGCTGGACGGTGGCGTACGACACGCAGTATGCGATGGTTGACCGCGACGATGACCTGAAGATCGGCGTGAAGTCGACGGCGATCCTGTTTGGGCGTCATGACAAGCTGATTATCGGACTGCTGCAGTTGGCAACCCTCGCCCTGCTGGCGCTGACCGGCTGGCTGAGCGGTTTAGGCGGCATTTTCTACTGGGGACTGTTACTGGCCGCCGTGCTGTTTGTACACCAGCAGAAACTGATTGCCGACCGTCAGCGTGAGAAGTGCTTCCAGGCGTTTCTTAACAACAACTATGTTGGGCTGGTGCTGTTTGTCGGGATTGCGCTGAGCATCTGGTAGCTGACGTAGCGGCAATCATTCCGCGTCGCTATGTGGCGGGTACAGGTGAGTAGCAAGCCGCGCACACGAGTCTTTCAGATAATAGAAAAGGGGCGAACCTTGCGATCTGCCCCTTTTTTCGTGCCAATCCCATCTGTGTTATCAGTCGTGGGCGACCGCACTCTCAATCGTCATGCGAACATCCTGCGTCACCAGATCTGCCAGCAGCTGATAAACCTTCTGGGTCTGCTCAACCTGCGCATCACCGGAGTCACTGATGTAGCCTTCATCGCGCAGCGTCAGCACCAGTGAGGTAAACACGGCTTTATCAAAGAACTCAGGCGCATTGATACCGTGCAGCACCGACAGGCGCTGAGCCATGGTGCGGCTCTCTTTCTCCAGCGTACCGCGGTTAATCGCCGGGTTAGCGCTAAGAATAGAGAAGGTAATCGCATAGCGCTGCAAGGTTTCACGCACGCCGGCGGCCAGCACCTGTAGCGTACGGAAGCGGCCCGGGGTCAGACGCAGGCTGTTCTCTTCGGCCAGCAGCAGGCCCTGACGCGCCATTTCAGCGACCAGCGCATCCAGTACCGCAGGCAATTCGCTGATTTCCCAGCGCAGGAACAGTTCGCTCTTCAGCATCGGATAAATAACGCTAACCTGGCGCAGCAGCTCCTCGCGGCTCAGTTCGCGATGCTGCATCAGAATGGCGGCGATCAGCGACGGCATCACCAGCATGTGGTGAATGTTGTTGCGATAGTAGGTCATCAGAACCGCCTGCTCGCGCGGCAGAATGACGATCTCACCGATACTGTCCTGCTCCAGCTCAAACTTGTTCATGCCAAGCGCGTGTTCCAGCAGGGCTTCAGCGCTGACGTCCGGCACCGTAGAGTCGCTGGAGTAGGGCACGTTGCGCAGCAGCTGTAGATAACAATCCAGCTGCTCGGTGAGCTGCTCGCGGGTCATCGAACGCTGGCGCGATGCCAGCAGTGCCGTGACGCACAGGTTGATGGCATTGGCCGCACCGGCGTTGTTGATACGCACCATCACTTTCTGAGCAATATCGTTGACCGCCGGAGTCAGCCACGCCGGGCGCTGGGCTTCAATCGGATCGATAGAATCGCGCCATTCCGGCACGCGCTGGTTGAGGTACGTGACCAGCGGCAGAGGTTCACCAAAGTTGACGTAGCCCTGGCCGAGGTTGCGCAGTTTACGCAGGCCGCGAACCATCGACATAAAGCCTTCTTTCTCTTTGGTCGCACCGCGCAGCTCTTTCGCGTAGGTCCCTACTTCCATCACGTGTTCATAGCCGATGTAGATGGGGACCAGCGTGATTGGGCGGTTTCCGCCGCGCAGCATGGCCTGAATGGTCATCGACAGCGTGCCGGTTTTCGGATCGAGCAGGCGTCCGGTGCGCGAACGGCCACCTTCCACAAAGTATTCAACCGAATAGCCGCGGGTAAACAGTTCACCCAGATATTCACGGAATACCGTTGAGTAAAGTTTGTTGCCCTTAAAGGTACGGCGAATAAAGAACGCACCCAGGCGGCGGAAGATCGGGCCAGCAGGCCAGAAGTTCAGGTTGATACCGGCGGCAATATGCGGCGGCACCAGCCCCTGGTGGTAAAGTACGTAGGAGAGCAGCAGGTAGTCCATATGGCTACGGTGGCAGGGCACATAGACGATCTCATGCCCGTCCTGCGCCAGCTGGCGCACGCGCTCGCCGCCGCTGACGTTCAGACCCTGATACAGCTTGCTCCAGGTCCAGCCCATTACGCGATCGGTCAGGCGGATTGCTTCATAGGAGAAGTTAGCCGCGATCTCTTCCATCAGCTCAACGGCGTTCTGCTGGGCCTTTTCATGGGAGATTTTCTTGCTGCGCGCTTCATCTTCCACTGCTTTGGCAATTGCCTTGGACTGCAGAAGCTTGTTGAACAGATCCTGGCGCACCGGCAGGCGCGGGCCTACGGCTGCCAGCCGCTGGCGGGCGAAGTGCATACGCGCCACGCGTGCCAGCTTCTGTGCGATGGTTTTATCGGTACCGTGCTCGGTCGCCATGCGGCGCAGCGAGACGATAGGCGAGAAACGCACAAAGCTATCGCGACCCAGCCAGATCACCGCAAAGAACTTCTGAATGCCGTTCAGCACCCGCAGATGCGGCTGCTCGACACCCTGTACTTCGCGCCCCGGCGCACGGCCAAACATCACCGATACCGGCACCATCTGTACATCCAGATCGGGATGATTACGGTGCAGGTCCAGATAGTCATGGAACAGCTTGACCGACTCAAGGTTCGGTACGAAATAGGGGAACACGCGCGGACCGTCATGGATAAACACATAGCGGGGCAGCACGGTGCCGTCGATCTCCAGCGGATGCAAAGGATCGGGGAGATCCTGTTTGCGGCACTGTTCGCGCAGGGCAAGGAGATCGGCCTTTGAATCATAAGGCAGCACATACATAATAGGGCGAGAAGTATCAAGCCCAAGCTCGGCAACCGGTTCGGCCGGGATTGCCTTACTTTTTACCAGGAATTTCACTGGCAGATTCAACAGTTTGTAATATAAATTACGCCAACCTGACATAGACAACATGAAGCCTCTTGTTAGCAAAGCGCCGCAAGCATACCAGAAAGCGCTAACAGAATCTGTGGTGTTGCAAAATGTGCTACACCCTCTCATTGACGTTAAACTTCCCAAAGGGTTCCCTGATTATGGCAAATAACGCCACCGGACTGACTCGAATTGTAAAAGCAGCGGGCTATTCCTGGAAAGGTATACGTGCTGCCTGGCAGCATGAAGCGGCATTCCGGCAGGAAGCGATTGCTGCCATCATCGCCATCCTGATCGCCTGCTGGCTGGATGTGGATGCCGTGACCCGCGTGTTGCTGATTGGCTCTGTCGTGATGGTGATTATTGTTGAAATCCTTAATAGTGCGATTGAAGCGGTGGTTGACCGTATCGGCAGTGAAATTCATCCACTGGCCGGGCGTGCCAAAGATATGGGATCTGCCGCCGTATTATTAAGCATAATATTGGCAATTTTTGTGTGGGCAATGCTATTGATTGCACATTTGCGATAGGTTTTCCGAAATTCAACAAACTGCTGTTTTTTAGCCAGCTTTGGGTTTCCAACGCGCAAATACCTGTATATACTCACAGTCGACTGTATAAACAACCAGGGGGCGGGATGAAAGCACTAACGGCAAGGCAGCAGCAGGTTTACGACCTGATTCGCGACCACATTAATCAGACCGGTATGCCACCGACGCGGGCGGAAATTGCCTCGCAGCTCGGCTTCCGTTCCCCTAATGCTGCGGAAGAACACCTGAAAGCGCTGGCCAGAAAAGGCGTGATTGAGATCGTTTCCGGCGCATCACGCGGTATTCGCCTGATGATGGAAGAAGTCGATGGCCTGCCGCTGATCGGCCGCGTTGCCGCTGGCGAACCCCTGCTGGCTGAGCAGCATATCGAAGGCCACTACTCGGTAGACCCCGAACTGTTTAAACCCAATGCGGACTTCCTGCTGCGCGTCAGCGGCATGTCGATGAAGGACATCGGCATTATGGATGGCGATCTGCTGGCGGTGCATAAAACGGAAGACGTGCGTAACGGACAGGTTGTTGTGGCGCGTATTGATGACGAAGTGACCGTTAAGCGTCTGAAGAAGCAGGGTAACATCGTTCACCTGCTACCGGAAAACAGCGAGTTTCAGCCGATTGTTGTCGACCTGCGCCAGCAGACGCTGACCATAGAAGGCCTGGCCGTCGGTGTTATCCGCAACGGTAACTGGCTGTAATTTCCCGCTGAATCTGACGCGTCGCCCTCCGCGGCGCGTTTTTGCGATCCCTCATCTCTTTCTGCTTCCGGTTGGAAAACCATGCGACTGCTGACGGCTGCCGATAAAAACCTCTGGCGGCTGGCGCTGCCGATGATCCTCTCCAATATTACCGTGCCGCTGCTCGGTCTGGTGGATACCGCCGTTATTGGACATCTTGATAGCCCAACCTATCTGGGCGGCGTGGCGATTGGCACTACCATCACCAGCTTCCTGTTTATGCTGCTGCTGTTCCTGCGCATGAGCACCACCGGGCTGACCGCACAGGCGTTCGGCGCAAACGACAAACCCGCTCTGGCCCGTGCGTTAATGCAGCCGCTGCTGCTGGCGCTACTGGCCGGTATCACCTTTATTGTGCTTAAAGCGCCGCTGACCCATCTGGCGTTGGGGCTGACCGGAGGCAGTAAAGACGTGCTGCACCAGGCCGATCTGTTTATGCAGATCCGCTGGCTCAGTGCGCCCGCCACGCTGGCAAACCTGGTCTTGCTCGGCTGGCTGCTGGGCGTACAGTATGCCCGTGCGCCGGTGATCCTGCTGGTGGTGGGCAACCTGGTGAATATCCTGCTGGATCTGTGGTTTGTTATCGGCCTGAAGTGGGGTGTTCAGGGCGCTGCGGCGGCTACCGCTATTGCGGAATACGTCAGCCTGCTGGTCGGGCTGCTGCTGGTGTGGCGGGTGATGGTGATGCGTGGCCTGTCGCTGCGTCTGCTGCTGAGTGCATGGCGCGGTAATCTGGCCCGCCTGCTGAGGCTGAACCGCGACATTATGCTGCGTTCGCTGCTGTTGCAGGTGTGCTTTGCCTCACTGACGATTTTCGGCGCGCGGCTCGGCAGCGACATTGTTGCCGTCAATGCTGTTCTGCTGATGTTTTTGACTTTTACCGCCTACGCGCTGGATGGTTTCGCCTATGCGGTCGAAGCCTGCTCGGGAGAAGCCTTCGGTGCGGGAAACAGCCAGCAGCTGCTCAGCGTCTGGCACGCGGCCTGCCGCCAGTCCGGCGTTGTTGCGCTGGCGTTCTCGCTGATTTATGCCTTCGGCGGCGAGCATATTGTGGCGCTACTGACCTCTCTGGAGCCTCTGCGGGAACTGGCCGATCGCTATTTATGGTGGCAGGTGGTGATGCCGCTGGCTGGCGTAGGCTGCTATCTACTGGACGGCATGTTTATCGGTGCCACCCGCGCCAGCGAAATGCGTAACAGCATGGTGGTGGCCGCAGTCGGTTTTGGGCTGACGCTGTTTACCGTTCCGCTGCTGGGCAATCACGGTCTGTGGCTGGCGGTGACGGTATTCCTGCTGCTGCGCGGTATCAGCCTGTGGTTTATCTGGCGGCGGCACTGGCGTAACGGCACCTGGTTTGCCCTGACGCGCTGACAGACATATTTGCTTACTTCTCCCTGAACAACGGCCAGCTTGCTGAACGGGCTGGTTTTTTTTGATTTCTAGCGTTGGATTTCAGGCTTTGAAGGCACTCCGATTGGCCCGTGTGCAGCATCTTTCGAAATTTGCACTACAATTAACTATAAGTTCAGCGTTTAGTCAGATAATTATCTGGTTATTGAGCGGAGTGACGAATAGAAATATTCCAGACCATTAATCTCAGCCAGAAGGAGTCTGTTATGAATAACGATGAAATCAGCGGCAACTGGAAGCAGTTTAAAGGAAAAGTGAAAGAGCAATGGGGCAAGCTCACCGATGACGACCTGACGGTTGTGGAAGGTAAGCGCGACCAGCTGGTCGGTAAAATTCAGGAACGCTATGGTTACCAGAAAGACCAGGCCGAGAAGGAACTCAGCGACTGGGAAAGCCGCAATAATCACCGCTGGTAACCACACTTAATTCAGGACGAAGCTCCTACCCCCTGGCACAAGGAACGTGCCACCAAAGCGCTTTACATACCTTCTGTTAAATCTTGACGTATTAATCTTCAGTCTGCGGCACGCGTATCATTGCCAGCTCGTTTACCTTCCGCGCTCGCAAACTAAATATCTTTCTTGTGGGACGTTTGCATTCGTAGGTCGGCTATCTCAGCGCCCGCGTTTCTTACCCTGCACGCTGTGATCGTGGTCGCAGGCATCCTGATGGGTACAGGCTTCAACTTCACTGCACCTCTGGCAAAAGCCGTGCGCCTCAATCACGCTGTGAGCCAGGGTAAAGCCGGTTTTCTGCGCCAGCTTTTTGAGGATCTCTTCAACGCCATCGGCATGCTGTTCGGTAACAGAACCACAGCGATCGCAGATCAGCATTGCGGAAGTGTGCGACGGCTCTTCGAAATGGTGGCAGACCACGTAGCTGTTGGTGGATTCCACGCGGTGAATAAAGCCCTGCTCCAGCAGGAAATCCAGCGCCCGGTAAACGGTAGGCGGCTTAGCCTGAGGTTCCGATGCCCGCAGTAAATCCAGTAAATCGTAGGCGCTAATCGAAGCGTTGTGCTCGGTCATCAGGCGCAACACTTCCATACGCTGTGGCGTCAGCCGCACGCTGCGCTGCTGACAAATGACTTCCGCCTGCGACAGGATTCTTTCGGCACTGGTAATATTCATCGTTTTTCCTCAGGCATGATCAAGGTGATATTTTATCACGTCTGCCACAAAACGCCGAATTTGCCGTCGCTTCGCGTTTATAGAGACACATTCCAGAAAAATAAAATGGATCATTAAAAATGTACCATGTACACTTATTCTGATTGATAATTGTACTGCTCCCGAATAGCCTGTTTAGCAGGAGATATCAACTTCAGGGAGTGACATGCTTACTTTTATTGAGCTGTCGGGTTTCAGTAAACGGCGTCAGGACCTTTTGCCGGATGATGAGTTTATGATGTTTCAGGAGCTGCTGATTGATGCGCCTGAAACAGGGGCCATTATCACTGGGACTGGTGGGTTTCGTAAGATTCGCTGGAGTCGACCGGGTATGGGAAAGCGCGGCGGCGTGCGGGTGATTTACTACTATGTCACGAGCAGAGGTAGGATTTATCTTGCATTGGCGTATCCGAAAAATGAGCAGGATGAATTATCACAAGAGCAAAAGAAGGCGCTAAAAAAGTTGTCCGACATGCCGGTGTAACGCTGCAAGCTGTCTGCGGATTAATCAGTAGCTTTGCTAACCTGTCAACGAGGTCGATGAAACAGAGATGAAAGACGAATTATTTGCCGATCTGCTGGCCAGTGCAGAGGAGATGGTAAGAATCGAGCAGGGTTTGGAAACGCCAGCGCCGGAGCATATTCATACTTATAGTGATATTGATGTCAGAGCAATACGAGAAGTGACCGGTTTGAAGCAGCAAGATTTTGCCGCCGCTGTGGGCGTTAGCTACGATTTGGTCAAAAGCTGGGAAATGAAACGGCGTCAGCCTACCGGTGCACCAAGAAAGTTACTGTTATTGCTACAGGCAAACCCTTTAATTATCGATCAGCTGAAAGCCATCTGAATCGTTGATGTGATGGCTAAATTTTCGCCTCTGCTCACTGAACCCCACTGTGTTATAGTAGGACATGTTTTAGTCCATTTTCCGCCAAAGAATATAAATGCATCAGAATCAAGAATCACAATCCATGCCTCTGAACACCGCTAACGCTGACGGGCTGGAAAAATTCCCTGCACATCGCTTCTCCATCGCTCCGATGCTTGACTGGACCGATCGCCACTGTCGCTACTTCCATCGCCAGCTGACCCGTCAGAGCCTGCTCTATACCGAAATGGTCACAACCGGCGCGATTATCCACGGCAAGGGTGACTATCTGGCCTACAGTCAGGAAGAGCAGCCGGTCGCGCTGCAGCTGGGCGGCAGCGATCCGGCCGCGCTGGCGCAGTGCGCGAAGCTGGCGGAAGAGCGCGGCTATAACGAAGTCAACCTTAACGTCGGCTGCCCGTCGGACCGCGTGCAAAACGGCCGTTTCGGTGCCTGCCTGATGGGCGAAGCGCAGCTGGTTGCCGACTGTATCAAAGCGATGCGCGACGTGGTGGCGATCCCGGTTACGGTAAAAACTCGCATCGGAATCGACGACCAGGACAGCTATGAATTCCTCTGCGATTTTATTCGTAAGGTATCGGAAGAGGGCGGCTGTGAGACGTTTATTATTCACGCGCGCAAAGCCTGGCTCTCCGGTCTCAGCCCGAAAGAGAACCGCGAAATTCCACCGCTGGACTACGAGCGCGTGTATCAGCTGAAGCGTGATTTTCCGCATCTGACGATGTCGCTGAACGGCGGCGTGAAATCACTGGCGGAAGCAAAGGTCCATTTGCAGCATCTGGACGGCGTTATGGTCGGGCGCGAAGCCTATCAGAACCCAGGAATGCTGGCGCACGTTGACGGCGAACTGTTTGGCAGCACGCAGCCGGTTGCCGATACGGTTGCGGTGGTACGGGCGATGTATCCGTACATCGAGCGCGAACTGGCCGCAGGTACCTATCTGGGCCACGTTACCCGCCATATGCTGGGCCTGTTCCAGGGTATTCCCGGTGCTCGCCAGTGGCGTCGCTACCTCAGTGAGAATGCGCATAAAGCCGGTGCGGGTGTTGACGTTGTTGAACAGGCGCTGTCGCTGGTTGCCGATAAGATCGTGGTTAACGCTTGACCATAGATTGAGTAAATTGACCAGGTTAACATCAGCCTGGTCAACCCTTCCTGATATAATTCAATGAATTACATTTGTCTTCGTTATGGCACGCTTCTTGTAATGTCTCATCCAGTAATTATTGATGGGAGAGTGCAATGATTGAGATTCTGTTTGTCCTCGGTTTCTTTCTAATGTTAATGCTGACCGGCATTTCAATACTGGGGATCCTGGCTGCGCTGGTCGTCGCTACGCTGGTGATGTTCGTTGGTGGGCTGTTCGCGATTGTGATTAAATTGTTGCCATGGCTGCTGCTGGCGGTCGCTGCGGTATGGTTGTATCGAACCTATATTAAACAGTCGGATAGTAACGGCAATCGCTTATCCTGATGATATCAAGGGCTTGTGATGAGCATGGGTGGGCTAATGCGCTCTGGATCACATCGTGAAATATTATTCAGCACAATTCGCAATTAAACATATTTTTTACTTATAAATTCTGTCAGGATGACTGGATTGAAACAAAGCGTATTCATCGCCGCTGACCCTACACCCAGCGCGAACTAAAAAAAGAAAGAAACAAAAGGGGCTTCCGTAAGGAAGCCCCATTTTTTTATGGGATAAGCAGGCTGGAACCCTGAGTTACACGGCTTTCCAGCGCCTGATGTGCCTGACGGGCATCGACCAGTGCGAACTTCTGCGATTCCGGCACATCGACCTTAATCGCGCCGCTGGCCAGCAGGGAGAACAGCTCATTGCTGGCCTGGGTCAGTGCATCGCGGGTAGTGATGTAGCCGTACAATGAAGGGCGGGTAACGTACAGCGATCCTTTCTGGTTCAGAATAGCCAGATCCACCCCGGTCACCGGGCCGGAAGCATTGCCAAAACTGACCATCAGCCCACGCCTTTGCAGGCAGTCGAGCGACGCTTCCCAAGTATCTTTACCCACCGAGTCATACACCACGCGCAGCTTTTTCCCCTGGGTCAGCTCGCTGACGCGCTCGGCAATATTCTCTTCAAGATAGTTAATGGTGGCCCAGGCTCCGGCATCTTTAGCCCGCTGCGCCTTTTCGGCGGAGCCTACGGTGCCGATCAGATGTGCGCCCAGCGCCTTCGCCCACTGGCAGGCAATCAGCCCAACGCCACCGGCGGCGGCATGGAACAGGAAGCGTTCGTCGGGCTGCACCACGTAGGTTTGCCGCAGCAGATAATAGACCGTCAGGCCCTTAAGGAATGAGGCGGCGGCTTGCTCAAACGAAATCGCATCGGGTAGCAGCGCCACTCTGTCCACCGCAACGTTGTGCACTTCGCTGTAGGCACCCAGCGTTGCCTGAGCATAAACCACGCGATCGCCCGGCTTCAGCACCGTCACGCCCGGGCCTACGCGCCGAACGATACCGGCGGCTTCGCTGCCCAGCCCGCTCGGGAGGGAAGCGGGATACAGACCGCTGCGCACATAGGTATCAATATAGTTAATGCCTATCGCCTTATTCTCAATCTGCACTTCGCCGGCCAGCGGATCGGCAGGATCGAAATCGATCGCCTGCATCACCTCCGGCCCGCCGTGCTGGCTGATTTGTATACGTTTTACCATGCTCACTCCTGTGGATTACGACTTAATGCAGGAGGACGGCAGCGGCGCAAACGAGTATACTTACGCGTCCCCCACAAGATTTTTGGTAGCACATCACTATGGCAGGAAATAAACCCACCAACAAATCCTTCGAAAACCGAGAGCCGCGCGATCGCCAGATGGAAGGTCTGAAGCTGCCCCCGCACTCGCTGGAAGCTGAGCAGTCGGTGTTGGGCGGTTTAATGCTGGATAACGAACGCTGGGATAACGTCTCTGAACGCGTGGTGGCGCAGGACTTCTTCAGCCGTCCGCACCGCAT
Source organism: Erwinia sp. S43 (assembly GCF_016624745.1). Lineage (NCBI taxonomy): Bacteria > Pseudomonadati > Pseudomonadota > Gammaproteobacteria > Enterobacterales > Erwiniaceae > Erwinia > Erwinia sp. S43. The sequence goes on from NZ_JACVTX010000015.1 coordinate 50,896, forward strand.
GATCTTTGCGGAAATGCAGCGCCTGCTGGAAATGGGTAAACCCATTGACCTGATTACGCTCTCCGAATCGATGGAAACCAAAGGCGAACTCAGCATGGTAGGCGGCTTTGCCTATCTTGCCGAGCTGTCGAAAAACACGCCAAGTGCGGCGAATATCGGTGCCTATGCCGACATCGTGCGCGAACGTGCCGTGGTGCGAGAGATGATCTCGGTAGCTAATGAGATCGCCGATGCGGGCTACGATCCGCAGGGGCGCAGCAGTGAAGACCTGCTCGATCTGGCGGAATCCCGCGTATTCCAGATCGCGGAAAACCGCGCCAACAAAGATGAAGGGCCGAAAAGCGTCGATCAGATCCTCGAAGCCACCATCAGCCGTATCGAATCGCTGTATCAGACGCCGCACGATGGCGTGACCGGCGTGGATACCGGCTATCAGGATCTCAATAAAAAAACCGCCGGGCTTCAGCGCTCGGATCTGATTATCGTCGCCGCGCGTCCGTCGATGGGTAAAACGACCTTCGCGATGAACCTGTGCGAAAACGCCGCAATGCTGCAGGATAAGCCGGTGCTGATTTTCAGCCTCGAGATGCCCGGCGAGCAGATCATGATGCGTATGCTGGCTTCGCTGTCGCGCGTGGATCAGACCAAAATTCGTACCGGCCAGCTCGATGATGAGGACTGGGCGCGTATTTCCAGCACCATGGGGATCCTGCTGGAAAAGAAGAACATGTTTATCGATGACTCATCCGGCCTGACCCCGACCGAGGTGCGTTCCCGCGCCCGCCGCATCTTCCGCGAGCACGGCGGTCTCAGCCTGATTATGATCGACTACCTGCAGCTGATGCGCGTGCCGTCGCTGTCGGACAACCGTACGCTGGAAATTGCCGAAATTTCCCGCTCGCTGAAGGCGCTGGCGAAAGAGCTGCAGGTGCCGGTAGTGGCGCTGTCGCAGCTGAACCGATCGCTGGAGCAGCGTGCGGATAAGCGCCCGGTCAACTCCGACCTGCGTGAGTCCGGCTCCATCGAGCAGGATGCCGACCTGATTATGTTTATCTACCGTGATGAGGTGTATCACGAGAACAGCGATCTGAAAGGCGTGGCCGAAATCATCCTCGGTAAACAGCGTAACGGCCCAATCGGTACGGTGCGCCTGACCTTTAACGGCCAGTGGTCGCGCTTCGATAACTACGCCGGTCCGCAGTACGACGACGAGTAACCTAAAAGCATAAAACAGGCGGCTTCGCATGGGGCCGCCGTTCCCGCCGCATCGATCTGCGTTTCATCCCCCGTGAAAAATAGTGTTGGACAACACGACAAAAAATACGGTTATCTGTCAGTAAGCTGTCCCCTGATACCGGCATGGAATGACGATGACCCAGATCGATGATTTTGACTTTAAGATACTGACTTTACTGGAAAGCAACGGGCGGCTGACCAACCAGGAACTGAGTGACCTGGTTGGGCTATCCGCCTCGCAGTGTTCTCGCCGTCGCATCAATCTTGAGCAGGCGGGCCTGATCCTCGGTTATCACGCGCGGCTGTCGCCGGATGCGGTCGGCATGGGGGTGATTGGCCTGATTGAAGTGCGCCTGATCAACCACACCCAGGAGTACGTTGACAGCTTCCACCGCATGGTGGCAGATCAGTCGGCGATCGTTGACGCCTACAAAACCACCGGCGATGCCGATTATCTGCTGAAGGTGGCGGTGGCCGATCTGGCGGGGTTGAGTGCGCTGATTAGCCAGCTGGTGGCCGGGCATAAAAGCGTCGCACACGTGAAAACGTCGGTGGTGCTGAACCGCCTGAAAGAGAACGGCATGCTGGCGCAGGTGTGAGTGCAATGCACAGTATTGGTGCAAGCGATGCACCAATACTGTGCGTATGCATCATTGTTGATGCATAAATCGTGCGAAAAAATCACAAACCATGCGTGAAATAACGGCATAATTTGATTTTTACGCACAAAATGTAAAATTAAAGCGCATTTTATTCAACGGGTTAATTCTTCGGGGCGATTCAGGTGCTTTCGTGCGTCCTTAGCTGGTGCGATTTTTGCTAATTATCAGGTAGATAATTGCATAACTTAGCCCCCGAGAAACAAGATGGATAACGTCGTAGAACAACCCGTAAAAATCCCCCATACCCTGGTCGAAGATATTATGGCGATCGTGCTGGGTACGCTGATGGTCTCCTTTGGCGTGACGCTGATGAAGCAGGCCGGTGCGCTGACCGGCGGCACGGCGGGGATCGCTTTCCTGATTAGCTACATCACCAAAAGTACCTTTGGTCTGGCCTTCTTCGCCATCAACCTGCCGTTTTACTGGCTGGCGGTGAAACGTATGGGCTGGGCGTTCACCATCAAAACCTTCTGCGCGGTCGGCCTGGTGTCGCTGTTCTCCCAGCTGCACCCGATGTTTATTCATTTTGCGGCGCTGGATCCCTTTTATGCGACATTGTTCGGTAACGTGGTAACGGGCATTGGGTTTATAGTGTTATTCCGCCATAAGGCCAGCCTGGGGGGCATCAATATCCTCGCGCTGTGGCTGCAGGATCGCTACGGCATCCGCGCCGGTAAGCTGCAAATGGGCGTCGACACCTGCGTGGTGCTGGCTTCGCTGTTTGTGGTCAGCCGCGAAATGCTGGTGGCCTCAATTATTGGCGCGCTGATCCTGAACCTGATTATTGCCATGAACCATCGCCCGGGCCGTTACTTCGTGTAATATCCTCTGGATGACTATGTGACGCGGGGTTAACCGCCGTCAGAATAACTGATTATTAAATGGAGATCTGCACCGTGTTTCAAAATGTTGATGCCTATGCTGGCGATCCAATTCTCACCCTGATGGAAACCTTCAAGCAGGACGATCGTGCGCACAAGGTCAATCTGAGCATCGGCCTGTATTACGACGCACAGGGTGCAATTCCGCAGATGGATGCCGTGGCGAAAGCGGAAGCCCTGCTGAACGCGAAGCCGCAGATGGCGTCACTGTATCTGCCGATGGAAGGCCTGCCGCCTTACCGTAGCGCGGTTGCTCCTCTGCTGTTTGGCGCGGAACATCCTGTGCTGAAAGCAGGCCGCATCGCCACCATTCAGACGCTGGGTGGTTCAGGTGCATTGAAAGTGGGTGCTGACTTCCTTAAACACTACTTCCCGAATTCACAGGTCTGGGTCAGCGATCCAACCTGGGAAAACCACGTGGCTATCTTTGCCGGTGCCGGCTTCACGGTGAATACCTACCCGTGGTATGACCCGGAAACCAACGGCGTGAAGTTTGATGCGCTGCTGGAAAAACTGAACTCCCTGCCTGCACAGAGCATCGTGCTGCTGCATCCGTGCTGCCACAACCCGACCGGCGCGGACCTGAATAACGATCAGTGGGATAAAGTGACCGAAGTGCTGAAAGCGCGCGAGCTGATCCCGTTCCTCGACATCGCCTATCAGGGCTTTGGCGGCGGCATGGAAGAAGATGCCTACGCGATCCGCGTTATCGCCGCTGCGGGCCTGCCTGCGCTGGTCAGCAACTCCTTCTCGAAAATCTTCTCGCTGTACGGCGAGCGTGTCGGCGGTTTGTCAATCGTCTGTGACGATGCGGAAGAAGCTTCTCGTGTGCTGGGCCAGCTGAAAGCCACCGTGCGCCGCAACTACTCCAGCCCGCCGAACTTCGGTGCGCAGGTCGTTTCCTGCGTGCTGAACGATGCCGATCTGAAAGCCAACTGGCTGGCGGAAGTGGAAGCGATGCGCGTGCGCATCCAGGAAATGCGCCAGACGCTGGTGGACGTGCTGGGCGAGGCTGTACCGGGTAAAAACTTCGACTACCTGCTGAAGCAGCGCGGCATGTTCAGCTATACAGGCCTGAGCGCGGCCCAGGTTGATCGCCTGCGCAACGAGTTTGGCGTTTACCTGATCGCCAGCGGCCGTATCTGCATCGCCGGTCTGAACCACAACAACGTGCGTCAGGTGGCCGAAGCTATCGCTGCGGTAATCTGATGTTCTGCTGGCCGGGAACTCCCGGCCAGTTTTTTTTTCCGGTTTACCTTTGCCTCATATGCGGCACACTTAACGCATCAGTTACGTTAAGGAGCCAGACAATGTGGTATCAGCAAACCCTCACCCTGAACGCCAAACCGCGCGGTTTTCACCTCGTCACCGATGAAATCCTCGGTGAACTGCGCCGCCTGAGCGATGTGCAGACCGGCCTGCTGCATCTGCTGTTGCAGCACACCTCGGCCTCATTAACGTTGAATGAAAACTGCGACCCCACGGTACGCAGCGATATGGAGCAGCACTTCCTGCGCCACGTGCCGGAGAATGCGCCGTACAAGCATGACTACGAAGGCCCGGACGATATGCCGGCGCACATTAAATCCTCACTGCTCGGCACGTCGCTGCTGCTGCCGGTCAGCCGTGGGCGACTGCTGTTAGGCACCTGGCAGGGGATTTATCTGGGCGAGCACCGTATTCACGGCGGCGAGCGGCGGATCGTGGCGACGCTACAGGGGGAGTAAAATGCCCATTCCCCGCCAGCTGCATCAGCTAAACAATTTCAGTGCCGCAATCCGTTGTAGCGACGCATCCAGCGCCTCGTCGCTGGCGGTCAGGCTCAGGCGCACAAACCCTTCGCCGCCCGCGCCGAAACCGTGGCCGGGAGCAACCAGCACCTGCGCCTCGTGCAGCAGGCGTTCGGTGAACTGCTGCGAACTGTAGCCCGTCGGCACCGGCAGCCAGAGGAAGAAGGTGCCCTGGCGGGCATCCACCGGCCAGCACATCGCTTCCAGCGCGCGGATGACCCGCTCGCGGCGGCGGTGGTAAAGCGCGGCAAACTCCGCCACCGCGCTCTCCGGCAGATCCAGCGCGGTAATCGCCGCATCCTGCACCGCGCCAAACACCGTGCTGTAGCTGTGGGTGTGCAGCTTTTTGAATGCGCTAATCACCGAGGCGTTGCCGACGGCAAAACCAAAGCGCCAGCCCGCCATCAGGAAGGTTTTCGACATCGTATAGATTTCCACGCCCCACTCTTTGGCCTCCGGCTGCGACAGCAGGCTGGGCGGCGCTTCCTGAGCATGGCGGCCAATCGCCGAGTAGGCGAAGTCGTGCAGCAGCGGAACGTTCAGCCGCTGGACGAACGCCAGCGCATCGTCAAACAGCTGCGGGGTCGCCACTGCCCCGGTCGGGTTATGCGGGTAGTTGAGCATCAGCAGCCCGGCATGCCGCGCGACCGCTTCCGGCACTTCGGTAAAGTCCGGCAGAAACTGGTTTTTAGCGTGCAGCGGGATGCCGTAAAACTTCGCCTGCGCCTGCGCGGCGGCCGAACGGTAAATGGGGTAGCAGGGATCGGTCGAAACCAAAAACTGACCGGGCGCGAGCAGCGCGCGCGGCAGGCCGGTCACACCGATATGCGAGCCGTGGAAAACGGCAATCTCGCTATCCGGGTCCAGCTCTACGCCGTACTGGCGCTGATAAAAGCGGGCGATCGCCTGGCGCAGCGCGGGTTTGCCCCAGAACGACGGGTAATCATGGTTTTCCGGCTGTGCGGCGGCGGATTGCAGCGTAGCGACCACCGCTGCCGGAGTGGGCTGGCGCGGGCTGCCGGAAGAAAGGTCAATCAGCGGACGCTGCGAGGTATCGATCTGTGCCGCCATCTTTTCCAGCGCGCTAAACAGATTTTCTTCTAATTGATCTAAAAGGGGCGAAGCAGAAAATACCGGCATAATACTTCTCGATAAAAACCATGAATAGCCGGACTATCGCATAGCCCATCGGTGCATAAAAATGAAATTGTTCGGCGGCGAAAAGATAAAAACAGATATCGATATGCAAAAAACACAATAACAAATAATGGATAATGTTAGCACAATAAAGATATTGAGCAGAATTCACTTTCGCTGCAAAGTCCTGAGTATATTGGAATCATTTATTTTATATTCAGCACTTCACCGGAGAGAGTATTTCTATGCGCAGGTCATTGATTAGCGGACTGGTTGTTGCCTTATTGTCTTCTGCTGTAGTTATTTCGACAGCGCATGCCGATGATAAACTAATTCGTGTGGGTTTTAACCCCGGCCCTTATAAAGAGCAGTTCCAGAATGGCGTTGCACCATTTTTGATCAAGAAGGGATATAAAGTCGAGTATAAAGATTTCAGCGACGGCATTCAGGTTAACGATGCGGTCGCGCGGGGTAATATTGAAGCCAATATTATGCAGCACCCGGTGTATTTAAAATCGGTCAACGAACGTCTGGGTATTGATAACGTCGGCATTGTGCAGGTGCCAACCCCACCGATGGGACTCTATGCCGGCAAGCTCAACACGCTGGATACCCCGAAGCCGGGCACGGTGATCTCGGTGCCGAACCAGGCGCCTAATGAATATCGCGCCCTGCTGGTGCTGCAAAGCCTCGGCTGGGTCAAACTGAAGGCCGATATCGACCCGGCGACCTTCTCGCAGAAAGCCATCAGTGAAAACCCGTACAAAATCGTGCTGAAAGAGATGGATAACGCCCAGCAGGTTCGCGCGCTGCCGGACGTGGATTTTGGCCTGATCCAGGGCAACTTTGCGGTCTCCAGCGGGATGAAATTAAGCTCGGCGCTGAAGCTGGAAACGCCAACCAGCCAGTTTATCAACGTGGTCACGGTGGCCGGGAAAAATAAAGACGCGCAGTTTGCCAAAGACATCGTAGAGGGCTACCACTCCGCCGAATTTAAAAGCTATATCACCAGCCATTCGCAGTATGACGGCTACCTGCAGCCCAGCTATTTCAAATGAGCCAGCCGGTTATCCGCTTTAAAGCGGTCAGCAAAACGTTTACCCGCAAGGGAGAAAGCTTCCTTGCGCTGGATAACGTCAACCTGACGATTAATCAGGGCGATATCTTCGGCGTTATCGGTGCCAGCGGCGCGGGAAAAAGTACGCTGCTGCGCCTGATTAACCATCTGGAAGCGCCCACCGAGGGCGATGTGCTGATTAACGATCTGTCGCTGCAGGGCATCAGTAAGAAACAGCTGAACCAGGTGAAGAAAGATATCGGCATGATCTTTCAGCACTTTAACCTGCTGAACTCGCGCACGGTATTTCACAACGTGGCGATCCCGCTGATCTTACAGGGGCGCGATAAAGCCTTTATCCGCGAACGGGTGAGCGAGCTGCTGGCCTTCGTGAACCTCAGCGATAAAGCCGAAAGCTATCCCGATGAACTTTCCGGCGGGCAAAAGCAGCGCGTGGGTATTGCCCGCGCGCTGGCCACCAACCCGTCGATCCTGCTGTGTGACGAAGCCACCTCGGCGCTGGACCCGCACACCACCGTGCAGATCCTGCTGCTGCTGCAGGAAATTAACCGCCGCTACGGCATCACCATCGTGCTGATCACCCATGAAATGTCGGTGGTGCAAAAAATCTGCCACAAGGTCGCGGTGATGGCCAACGGGAAGGTGGTTGAGCAGGGTAACGTGCTTGAGCTGTTTGGGCAGCCGAAAGATTCTGTCACCGCCAGCTTTGTGCAGTCGGTGATCCACGATCGCCTGCCGGAGCAGACCGTGGCGCGCATTAAACAGCAGAGCCAGAGCCGGGCGCTGCGGCTGGAGTTCGTGGGGCAGACCGCGCAGCAGCCGATCGTCAACCGGCTGATCCGCGAGTATCCGGTGGAGGTCAATATCCTGTTTGCCAACATGTCTGAAATTCAGAGCACCATTCTCGGCTTTATGATCGTGCAGATCGGCGGAGAAGCGGCGGATATCGACGCGGCGATCCGCTACCTCCATGACGCAGGAGTGAAAATCAGCGATGTTTGAATTTATTGATACCGCCATCACCGGCGATCAGTTCCTGCTGGCGCTGTACGATACGCTGATCATGGTCAGCGTGTCGCTGGGCTTTGGCGCGCTGCTCGGCATTCCGCTGGGCATCGTGCTGGTGCTGTGCCGCCCCGGCGGCATTCTGCCGAATGGCACGCTGCACCAGATCCTTAATCCGGTGGTGAATATCCTGCGCTCGCTGCCGTTTATCATCCTGCTGATCACTATTCTGCCGGTGACACGCTGGTTGGTCGGCACCACTATCGGCACCCCCGGCGCGATTGTGCCGCTGGTGGTGTTTATCGCCCCCTATATTGCCCGGCTGGTGGAAAGCTCGCTGCTGGAGGTGGATGACGGCATTCTCGAATCCGCCAACGCCATGGGTGCCAGCACCTTTCAAACCATATGGCACTTTATGCTGCCGGAGGCCGCATCATCGCTGATCCTCGCGCTGACCACCGCCACCATCGGCCTGCTGGGGGCTACCGCAATGGCGGGCACCGTTGGCGGCGGCGGCATCGGCGACCTGGCCATTACCTACGGCTACCAGCGTTTTGATGCCTTTGCCACGCTGAGCACCGCGCTGGTGCTGATCGTTATCGTGCAGCTTTTACAGACCTTCGGCACGCGTCTGGCGCGCCGGATACGTCGCGAATAATCGTAAGGAGAAACCGTATGCCAGTAGTAGAGAGCTTTACCCTCGATCACAACAAAGTCATCGCCCCGTATGTGCGGGTGGCCGGTAATGAAAAACACGCGCTGGGCAGCGTGGTAGAAAAATATGACCTGCGCCTGCTGCAGCCGAACGCGGATGCCATCCCGACCGCCGCGCTGCACACGCTGGAGCACCTGCTGGCCTTCGGCCTGCGCGAAGAGCTGGAAGGCGTGATCGACATTTCCCCGATGGGCTGCCGCACCGGCTTCTATCTCATCCTGTGGGATAACCGCGATCCGAAAACCATCGCTACCGCGCTGACCCGCGTGCTGGAGCGGGTGGTTGATGCTACCGACGTTCCGGCGGTGACGCCGCTGGAGTGCGGCAACTATCGAGATCACTCGCTGTTCTCGGCGAAAGAGTACGCGCGTCAGGTTCTGGCGGCCGGGATCAGCACTGACGCCTTTTCCCGTCAGGTGGTTTGATGGTTGCCATCGATCTCCAGGGGCAGACGGCGGTGGTCACCGGCGGCCTGCAGGGAATCGGGCGGGCCATTGCCGAGCTGCTGCATCAGGCCGGTGCCAACGTGGTGGTGGGCGACATCGCCATCACCGCGCGGGAAACCGGCGACCGCTGGCTGTGGCTGCCGTGTGATATCGCCCGGCCAGAACAGGCGGGCGAGCTGATTGCCGCGGCGCAGCAGCAGTTTGGCCGCGTGGATATCCTGGTCAACAGCTGCGGCGTGTCGGCAATGAGCCGCATCGACGAGCTGGCAGCGCATCCTCGACGTCAACGTCAAGGGCGTTGGCTACGCCTCGCAGGCCGCTATCGCCCTGATGAAGCCCCAGCGCTACGGCCGCATTATCAATATCGCCTCGCAGGCGGGGAAAAACGGCTATCGCCTGATGGGGCAATACGTCGCCTCTAAACATGCGGTACTGGGTTTAACCAAGGTGGCGGCGATTGAGCTGGCACGCGACAACATCCTCGTTAACGCCGTCTGCCCCGGCATCGTTGAAACACCGATGAAATGGCACGAGCGGGAGCTGGGCGGTAAACTGCGTGGGCTGACGGCAGAGGATATCTATGCCGAAGACTGTTCGCAGGTGCCGCTGGGCCGCACCGCGCAGCCGGAAGACGTCGCCAACGTGGTGCTGTTTCTCGCCAGCCCGCTGTCCTCCTATATGACCGGCCAGGCGATTAACGTCACTGGCGGAATGACCATGCACTAACTCCCGGAGCGCACCATGAGCCAGCAGGCCGAAGCCGATAAACGACTGACCGTCACCCACTGGGGCACCTACCGGGTGACCACCGATAACGGCGTGCTGACCGCCGTCGAGCCGGTGGAGTGGGACCGCAATCCGTCGAAGATTGGCTTCTCGATGCCGGGCGCGGTGCAGGGCAACAGCCGCGTGCGGCGACCGGCGGTCAGGCTCGGCTATCTGCAGGGCAAACCGGCGAATCGCGAGGGGCGCGGTAAAGAACCCTTTGTGGAAGTGAGCTGGGAGCAGGCGCTGTCGCTGGTGGCCGCTGAGCTGCGGCGGGTGAAAGACGCCCACGGCAATCAGGCCATCTACGGTGGTTCCTACGGCTGGTCGAGCGCCGGGCGTTTCCACCATGCGCAAAGTCAGCTGCACCGCTTCCTCAATCAATTTGGCGGCTATACCGCCAGCACCAACACGTACAGTATCGCCGCTGGAGAGCGGGTTTTACCGCATATTCTCGGCGATCTCGACGATCTTCAGCGCCAGCACACCCACTGGCCGGTGCTGGCTGAACACTGCGAACTGTTTGTTGCCATCGGTGGCCTGCCGCTGCGTAACGCGCAGGTCAACGGCGGTGGGGCCAACGATCACGCCCTCGATCACTGGCTGAAAACCCTGCGCGCCAACGGCTGCCGCTTTATCAACGTCAGCCCGGTACGCAACGATCTGGCTGCCGTCGGCGATGCCGACTGGCTGGCGCTCCGGCCCGGCAGCGATACCGCGCTGCTGCTGGCGGTGTGCCAGGTACTGATTGCCGAACGTCTGGTTAACCAGGACTTTATCGCCCGCTGTACGGTCGGTTTTGAGCGCTTTGCGGCCTACGTTCAGGGCGAGGACGACGGCGAGGCGAAGACCCCTGAGTGGGCGGCGTCCATCACCGGGCTGGAGGCGGAGACGATCCGTCAGCTGGCGCGGCAGATGGCGCAGAAGAAAACGATGATCAATATGGCGTGGTCGGTGCAGCGCGCGCGGCAGGGCGAACAGGCCTACTGGGCGCTGGTGGCGGTCACCGCACTACTTGGGCAAATTGGCACACCCGGCGGCGGCATCGGCTTTGGCTATGCCTCCACCAACCTGGCCGGGGCCGAACGGCGGCGCTTTTCCGGCCCGCGCATGCCTGCGGGCCGCAATGCGGTCAGCGCGCGTATTCCGGTGGCGCGTATCACCGATATGCTGCTGCACCCCGGTGAACACTACGAATTCGACGGCCAGACCTTAACCTATCCCGATATCCGCCTCGTTTACTGGGCGGGCGGCAACAGCTTCCATCATCATCAGGATCTCAACCGGCTGATTGACGGCTGGCGGCGGCCGGAAACGGTGATCGTCCATGAACAGTACTGGACCGCCCAGGCCAAATTCGCCGATATCGTACTGCCCGCTACCACCTCGCTGGAGCGGGAAGATATCGGCAGCGCCAGCAACGACGGCTTTATGATCGCCATGCGCCAGCATCTGCCGCCGCAGGGGGAAGCGCGTGATGATTACGCCATCTTCAGCGCGCTGGCGGAAAAGCTGGATTTCGCCGCGCAGTTTACCGAAGGGCACAGCGCGCGCGGCTGGCTGGAGAGGATTTATCATGAATCTCGTCCGCGAGCCGCAGAGGACGGCATTCAGCTGCCCGACTTCGAGGCCTTCTGGGCGCAGGGCAAGCTGGAATATGCCGCACCCGACGTGCCGCAGATCCTGCTGAAGGCGTTCCGGGACGATCCCGAGGCCGCGCCGCTGTCCACGCCGTCGGGGAAAATCGAGCTGTTTTCCGCCGCGGTGGCCGCGTTTGGCTACCGCGAAGCGCCGGGCCACGCCTACTGGCACACCGATGAGCAGAATGCCCAGCAGGAACAGCGCCAGCGCTGGCCGCTGCATATGCTTTCCAGCCAGCCGCGCACGCGGCTGCACAGCCAGTACGATCATGGGTCAGTCAGCCAGCAGACCAAAATTAACGGCCGCGAGCCGCTGTGGATGCACCCGCAGGATGCCGCCGCGCGCGGCATCGGCGAGCGGGATATCGTGAAGGTGTTTAACGATCGCGGCGCGCTGCTGGCGGGCGTGCATCTCACCGAGGATATCCGGCCCGGCGTGGTGCAGATCTCTACCGGGGCCTGGTACGACCCGCTGAACGCGCAGGAAAACCGCTCTCTGGATAAACACGGCAACCCGAACGTATTAACCACCGATATCGGCAGCTCCCGGCTCGGGCAGGGCAGTACCGCGCAGACCTGCTTCGTGGAGATCGCCCGCTTTAATGAACCGCTACCGGCGGTGACCGCCTGGCTGCCGCCAACGTTTGTGGCCTTCGCGGAAGAGCAGGAGTTCGCGGCGAGCAATCTCAGCGGCGAGTAATGGCGCTCTTCGCTATGCCGCCGACAGCAGACATGCTGCCAGGTGGCTGTCGCCCGGCGCGTTGGCAAAGAGCAGGATAGACTTTCTTTTGAGTGAAGAGGACGCTATGAGTCTGGCAAACCCACAATTTCAGCCCGCACAGTTCACCATCAAGTCGCCGGGCAACTATATTCAGCAGCCGGGCCTGATCCATCAGGTCGGCGAGCGCATTCGTCCGCTGGTCGGCCATCTGCGCATTCTCACCTCGCCGCAGGCCTGGCGGGCGGTGAACCCGGCGCTGGAAGAGAGCCTGAATCGGGCTGGCCTGTGCTGGCAGGTGGAATATTTAACCGGCGAATGTACCGATGCGGCGATTGCGCAGTTCCGCCACAACCTGCTGGAACAGGGGGCGGAAGGGATTCTGGCCATCGGCGGCGGGCGCGTGCTGGATACCGCCAAGGCCGTTAACGATGCGCTGGGCGATCGCCAGCTGTTTGCGCTGCCGACGCTGGCGGCCACCTGTGCCGCCTGGTCGCCGCTGGCAATTATCTATAATGAAGAGGGCGGTCATCTCGACAGCCGGGCGCTGGACGCCATGCCTGCGCTGATCCTGGTCGACAGTGACATTATCGCCCGCGCCGACGTGCGCTATCTGCGCTCCGGCATCGTTGATGCGCTGGCGAAATGGGTAGAGTTCGATCCCTGGCAGCGGCACAACCCGCACCATCTGGCGCTGGAGGTGAAAGTCTCAGCGGCCAGGCAGGCGTACGATGCCTTCCTGCGCTGGGGCGAAGAGGCGGTCGCGGCGAATGAACGGCAGCAGGTGACGCAGGCGCTGGAAAAGGTGATTGAGGCCAATATTGTGCTGGCTGGTTTAGCCAACAGCGTGCGCGGCGAGCTGGATACGCCGGGGCTGGCGCACGTCATCCACGATACGCTGACCCATCAGCCGGAGCTGCACGACTGGCTGCACGGCGAAAAAGTCGGGTTCAGCCTGCTGCTTCAGTCGCTGGTGGAATACGGCCAGCCGGATGCGCAGCTGCTCTCCCTGCTGAAAATCTACCGCAGCCCGCTGCGGCTGCCCACGCTGGCAGGCGACAGAGCGGCACGCATTGCGCAGATCGCTGCCGATATCCGCTTCCCGGCACAAAGTCTGGGCGGACTGCCGTTTGCCGTCACTACCGAGACGCTGCATCGGGCGCTGCTGGCGACCGAGGCGCAGGACTTCGCGGCATAACCGGCAGCCCAATTAATCCATCCAGTCCTGAATGATTTCCGCGTACAGCTGCTCGGCCTCTGCCAGTCGGCTGAGCAGGCAGTATTCGTCAGTCTGGTGCGCCATCGACGGCTCGCCTGGGCCGAGAATAATGCACGGTGGATTGCCGAGCGCAGGCAGCAGCAGCGAGGCATCGGTAAAGTAGGGCACCATGCGCGGTGTCAGCGGGGCATCGTGCAGCGGCTGGCAGCGATGATACACCTGGCGAATCCAGGCGTGGCGCTCTTCGCTCAGCACCGCAGGCAGATCGACCAGCGTGGTCAGGGTGACGTTTTCACCCAACAGCGCACCCAGCCGTTCGCGGATGGTGGCGTGCTGAAGATTCGGCGCGCTGCGGATATCGACATCAAAACGCGTGCGGTCCGGCACCGAGTTAATGTTCAGACCGCCCTCAATACGCCCGACGTTCAGCGTCGGCTGCTTCATCAGCGGATGCGGCGCGCCCGGCAAGAAGTGGCGGATTTTGCCCAGCGCATCCGCCGCCAGATAAATGGCGTTAATCCCCAGCTCCGGCATCGCGCCGTGGGCGGTTTTGCCCCGCGTTTCGCAGCGCAGCCACAGCGCGCCTTTGTGCCCGATAACCGGGTAGTTGGCCGTCGGTTCTCCGACGATCAGCGCGCCGATCTCCGGCAGATCCCCGGCTTCGATCAGCGCCCGCGCGCCGTCACAGCCGGTTTCCTCGCCGCCGGTGATCAGCAGCACCGCGCCGCGCCCGTTAAGGATTTTCTGGCGGTGCTGAACGCAGGCGACGGCAAACGCCGCCACCGCCGCTTTCATGTCGCTTGATCCCCTGCCGTAGAGACGATCGCCGTCGATCTGCGAGCCAAAAGGATCGAACTGCCACGACGCGTTGCCGAGCGGCACGGTATCCAGATGGCCGGTAAACGCCAGCGGCCTGCCCGGCGCATTGCCGGGCAGGCGGGCTACCAGATTGCTGCGCCCCTCACCGAACGACGAGAGGGAAACCTCAAAACCGTGGTCGCTGAGCCACCCGGCAAAAAAGCGCATGCAGTCTGCTTCATCGCCCGGCGGGTTGATGGTGTTAAAGCCCAGCAGCTGCCGGGCCAGTTCAAGCGTGGTATCCGCCGCCATCAGCCGCGTTCCGTCAGCCAGTCAAGGCAGTTCACCCACAGCTGGCGATAGCCCGGCCATTTGGCAAACTCTTCCGGCAGCCAGTGGGCGGACATGTCGCTGGTCCACACCAGCGAGCGGCCCTGCTGGTATTCGCGCACCGCCAGCAGAGGATGGCCGGTGCCGGACACGGTAGCCAGCAGCTTGCCCTCCGGATGCATCTCCACTTCGTTATAGCCCAGCAGCCATGGCCATTCGCCCGGAATGTCGTTAAATACCGCGTGCGATTCAGTGACCTCGGCATAGCAGCCTTCCGGCGTTTCGATGCGGTCGTCCCAGGCCAGGCAGCGTACCGGCAGCACTTTCTCCACCGCCGTATTGCGATAGCGCGCACCGCCGTTGATCCCCTGGAAACTGAAATAGCCGCCGATCATCATCAGCGAGCCGCCGTTAGCCACGTAGTCATGCAGCAGCGTCAGGCGATTGGCGGTACGGCGGCTTTTCAGCCAGGTGTCCGGGTGCAGCAGCAGCGTGTTGGCACCGATATCCGACAGGATAATTGCATCCCATTCCGCCAGCTCTTCCTGCGTCAGCGGGAAGTCGGTGGCCGCCGCGTGGGCGGGCATATAGGTGATGGCATAATTGCTGTCCGCCAGCGCGGCCAGGAAGTCGGTGGCGCCGTTGTGCCAGGTGGCGGTGGCAAACTGATCGAAGCCTTTCACGTGTACCGAGGTGCTGGTCCAGGATTCACCCACCAGTAAAATTTTCTTCTTCATCTGATTTATTCCTTTTTATCCGCCAAATACCCGCTGGGGATTACCGATCATTAAGGTTTCAAGTTGTTCACCGCTGACGCCGTGGCGCTTAAGGCGCGGGACAAAGTGCTTGAGAATGTAGCCATAGCCGTGGCCGCCGTAGCGGGTCAGCATGGTTTTCAGGAACACGTCCTGCGACAGCAAAATCTGCAGGATAAAGCCGTCGTCAATCAGCTCGCGAATGGCGCGGGCGTTTTCCTCGTCGGACGGCGACTGGGCCGATTCGTCGGCGTAGTAGTAGCTCATGCCGATCATGTCGTACTCCAGGAACGCGCCGCGCTGAGCCAGCTCGCGCTGATAGCGCTTGTCGGCAAAACTCGGGTTCATATGGCACAGCACCGTATGGCGCAGATCGGCCCCTTCCTGCTCAAGGATATCCAGCACCTTATGCCCCAGCCGTTCCCAGCCCGGCAGATGCACCTCAATCGGCGCGCCGGTGGCGGAGCTGGCACGGCCCGCCGCGCGCAGGGACTTCTCTTCATCCGGCGTAAAACGGCTGGAAATGCCGATTTCGCCAATCAGCCCGGCAATCACCTCCGGCTTCTCCTCCGCGCCGCCGAGGTCGTAGATCAGCTTTTCGGTCAGCTGCTCCAAGCTGGTGGTTTTCACCCACTCGGGGTGCGACGGCTCCAGATACAGCCCGGTGCCCATCACGATATTCAGCCCGGTGAGGCGCGAGATGCGCTGTAGCGCCTTCGGATCGCGACCAATGCCGATATTGGTCGGGTCGACCACCGTTTCCCCGCCGAGCGCGCGGTATTTGGTCAGCTCCTCAATCGCCAGATCGGCGTCAAACAGCTGGCAGTTATCGCGGCTCATCAGCGGGTTCAGCGACAGCTCGCCGAGGTTTTCCATCTTCACCGGCATCTCGGCCAGGTGACGATCGCTACAGCAGCACGGCGGCACCCACTTGCCGGAAGCATCCAGCAGGATGTGCTCATGCATCAGCGTGACGCCCATCTCAGCAATCGGCAGCGGGCCAAGCACCGTCATCACATAGCCGCTGCTGACGCCAACCGGCAGCGGGTGCGGATGGCGAAAAATTGATCCTTTCATCAGCTATCCTTTTGCCGCAGATCGCGTGGGGTTGAGAATGCGGGTGTTCAGCCAGATGGCCAGCAGGATGATGGTGCCGGTGGCGATCTGGGTATAGAACGGTGAAATGTGCGAGAGGATCAGCCCGTTCTGGATCACCGCAATCGACAGCGCACCCAGCAGCGTGCCGATGATGGTGCCAAAGCCGCCGAACAGGCTGGTGCTGCCGAGCACGACGGCGGCAATCACCTGTAACTCAAAGCCTTCCCCCTGGTTAGATGAACCGCTGCCGAGGCGGGCAGTGATAATCATTCCGGCCAGCGCGGCGGCCATGCCGCTGATGATATACACCTTCATGATGGCGGCCTTGGTGTTAATCCCGCTGCGGCGCGCGCCCTCGGCGTTGGCGCCGATGGCGGTCACGTAGCGGCCAAAGCGCATATGGTTGAGGACGAAATGCCCGACGATCAGCACAATAATGGCGAGCAGCGCGGGCATCGGAATCCCCAGCACCCAGGCGCGGCCCATCATCGTAAACAGGCTGTCTTCAGGCACCGGAATCGAATAGCCCTGGGTGACCAGCAGCGCGATACCGCGCACGACCGCCAGGGTAGCGAGGGTGACGATAAACGCCGGTATCCCTTCGTAGGCGATGAAAAAGCCGTTAATTGCGCCGACCAGCCCGCCGAGCAGCAGACCGCCCAGCAGGACGACCGGCCACGGCAGTCCCCAGTTATTCAGGGCGATAGCGGAAAGGGCACCGACCAGCGCAAGGGTGGACCCCACCGACAAATCGATACCGCCGGTGGTGATCACCAGCGTCATGGCGGTGGCGACGATCAGCAGCGGCGCGCTCTGGCGAACGATGTTCAGCCAGTTGGTGCCGGTGAGGAAGTTACTGGTGATCAGCGAAAACACCACGCAGCAGAAGACGAAAAACAGTGCAATGCTGACCACGCCCGAGTGGTTATGCAGCAGGCGGCGCGGCAGCGAGTGCTGGATCATGCGGGAGCTGCTTAAGTTCATGATACTCATCCTGTTACCTCAGTGTGCGGCGGCAGAGCGAGCGGTGAATTTTTCGCCCACAATCAGGTTAACGATATCGCTCAGATCGGTGTCTGCGACCCGGCGTTCAGCCACGTTGGTGCCTTCATACATCACCATAATCCGGTCGCAGACCAGGAACAGATCCTGCAGGCGGTGGGTAATCAGGATCACGCTCACCCCACGGGCGGAAACGCGGCGGATCAGCTCCAGCACCGCTTCCACTTCCGCCACGGCCAGCGCGGCAGTAGGTTCGTCCATAATCAGCACTTTCGGGTCAAACGCCGCCGCACGGGCAATGGCGATGGCCTGGCGCTGACCGCCGGAGAGATTGCGCACCAGCAGGCGGGTATCGGGAATGGAAATGCCCAGCCCTTTCAGCATCTCACGCGCATCGGCGTGCATTTTGGCTTCATCAAGGAACGGAATACCGAGGATCGATTTCATCGGCTCGCGGCCCATAAACAGATTTCCGGCCACGTCGACCGTGTCGCACAGCGACAGATCCTGATAAACCATCTCGATATGGCAGCGGCGGGAATCCGCCGGGTTAGTGAACTGGTGCGCTTCGCCGTCAATGCGGATTGTGCCGCTGGTGGGGACCACCGCGCCGGAGAGCACTTTGGTCAGGGTGGATTTCCCTGCGCCGTTATCGCCCACCAGGCCGAGCACTTCCCCTGGAGCCAGCTCCAGGTTCACGCCGCGCAGTGAGCGTATCGACCCGTAGGTCTTGGTGATATTGATCATTTCTACCCGTGGCGGGGTAGTCTGGGGCTGCTGCATCTGATAACTCCCATCGCTGGTGCCGGGAAAATGTCTGCCGGGCTGCGGGAAAGTCATCCATCCAACACGGTTTACACCCTTGTAAACCGGTTTACCTGCGGAATGGAGCTTTCCGTATCACAATCAGGTCAAACGCTATTTAAGATATTTGTTCGCCAGTCAGTCTTTGCAGCATCCGTGCCAGGGCAGGAACAACACAGCAGCCCGGTGGTTTAACTCTCTGTAGCACAACGAATTTATTAACAATTCGTTAGTAAACCGGTTTACTGATTATAGCGAAGAGAATTTAAATTGAACGCTTTTTGCGCCAAAATTGGGCGCTTTTGCGCCATTTTGGGACGCGCTTAACAAATCCTGATGGAATCGCGACCAATCCATTCCACCGGCAGGCGGGTTTCAGAGGGGATGTCCTTTTCGTTATTCAGCAGGCGCAGCATGATGCTGACGGCGGTGCGGCCCAGCTCCCGCGCGGGCTGGCGGATGGTGGAAATACGCGGCTGGGTGAAGTCGGCATAGTTGGCATCGTCGAAGCCGACGAGGGAAAGCGCGGCCGGTGCCTGGAGTCCGCTGGCGCGCAGACCGTCCAGCAGGCCCAGCACCAGATAGTCACTGGCCGCAAAGACGGCGGTTGGGCGCACGGGCTGGCTGAACAGGTGCTTCAGCGCCCGCTGACCAAACTCGCGCTGGTAGTCGCCGTACATTACCCATTCCGGCGGCCAGCTCAGCCCGGCCTGCTCCATGGCGGTGCAAAAGCCCTGATAGCGTTCGCGCACGCTCATCAGCTCATCCGGCCCGCCGACGAACGCGATATGGCGATGCCCGGCGGCAATCAGTTTCTCCGTGGCAATGCGCCCGCCCTGCACGTTATCGGCAAACACTTTCGGCACTTTGCTGCCCGGAATATCCTCATCCAGCAGTACAATGCGCTGGTGGCGCTGGATCTCTTTGCGCAACAGGCCGTTATCCGGGCGGTTGGTGGTGAACAGCAGACCGTCGACCTGGCAGGTATCCAGCCAGCGGATAAACTGGCACTCTTTGTCCGGGTTATTGCGGGTGATGCATAGCACCAGGCTGTAGCCATTGGCGGAAGCGGCCTCTTCGGCGGCGTCGGCCAGTTCGGCAAAGAAGGGGTTGGTGATGTCGGGCAGCACCAGGCCAAGGGTTTCGCTGCCGCCTTTGCTCAGGCGGCGCGCCAGGCTGTTGCCGCGATAGTCCAGCTCGCGAATGGCGCTTTCAATGCGGTCAATCGTCTCCTGCGGCAGCACGATATTGTGATTCATATAGCGCGACACGGTCGCCTTTGACAGCCCCGCCTGCTTTGCCACATCGGATAACAATACGCGTTTTAGACTCATTTTCTGCGCCATTTCTGCCTGAGTGGGGCTATCTGTAACACAGTTACGCGCGCCCGATACAGCATTTTCTCCGGTGAACAAATTGTTAAATAAATGCTTGACAAAAATTGAGCAGCGGAGAATTGTATAAGCAGTTTACCGCATCATCCGGGAAGTCATTCCCAAACCCGCTTGAAACATTCCAGTCGCGCACCGCAACGGACCGGTTGCCGGAATGGGAGAAAGCAGGTCTTAGCTGAACGGCTTCTGGCCGCTTTAGCCTTACATCAGATATTTGCCCGCCAAAAAAATAATCCTTCTGCGTTTGCCCTGCGGCGCGGAAACCTGCTGGCTATGATCTCTTCCCGACGAGGAAACTGATGATGTTATTAAACACCGGAAAACTGCGTTTTATTGCTCTGGCCACCGCTCTGATTGCCTCGGGCAGTCTTATTTCTGTTGCCAGTGCTGCCACCCCCGACTATGCGCTGATTCAAATCAATCAGCAGGCACTGTTCTTTAATCAGATGAATAAAGGCGCGCAGGAAGCGGCAAAAGCCAGCGGCAAGGATGTGGTGATTTTCAACTCTAACGATAATCCGGTGGCGCAGAATGACGCCATTGAAAACTATATTCAGCAGGGCGTTAAGGGAATTATGGTCGCTGCCATCGACGTTAATGGCATTATGCCTGCGGTGAAAGAAGCGGCGAAAGCCAATATACCGGTTATCGCTATCGACGCCGTATTACCGGCCGGTCCTCAGGCCGCTCAGGTCGGCGTGGATAATATCGAAGGCGGTAAAATCATTGGTAAATACTTTGTTGATTACGTGCAGAAAGAGATGGGCGGCCAGGCTCGCGTAGGCATTGTCGGCGCACTGAACTCGGCGATCCAGAACCAGCGGCAGAAGGGCTTTGAAGAGACGCTGAAAACCAATCCAAAGATTACCATCGCCAACGTGGTTGACGGCCAGAACGTGCAGGACAAAGCGATGACCGCGGCGGAAAACCTGATCACCGGTAACCCGGACCTGACGGCAATCTACGCCACCGGCGAACCGGCGCTGCTGGGGGCTATCGCGGCAGTGGAGAACCAGGGGCGGCAGAAGGATATTAAAGTCTTCGGCTGGGATCTGACGGCGAAGGCGATTACCGGCATTGACGATGGCTACGTCACCGCCGTGCTGCAGCAGGACCCGAAACAGATGGGCGTGGAAGCGCTGAACGCGCTGAATGCGATTACCTCCGGTAAAACCGTGTCGAAAACCATTCTGGTTCCGGCCACGGTAGTGACCAAAGCGAACGTAGACGGTTACCGTTCGCTGTTTAAATAAGGCCTACTCGCCGCTCGTGCTTAACAGGGCGGCGAGTTCCTGCTGGCCGGGAAACGCGCTAAAGGTTCCCCGGCGGCCGACGGTGATGGCGGCGGCACGGCTGGCGTGAGTCAGCGCTAACGTATCCGGCGCAACACCGCGCAGCAGAGCAGATGCCAGCATCACGGCAAGGAAGGTATCGCCCGCACCGGTGGTATCCACGGCTTCAGCGGCCACCGCCGGGCAGAACCGGCGCTGGCCTTCACTGACCAGCCAGGCACCGGCAGCGCCCTGGGTAATCACTAAGGTGGTAACGCCATGGGGCTGAAGTTCTTCGGCCTCCGACTCATTAACCACCGCGATATCAATCAGCGGCCAGAGATGAGCGAAGTCGGGGTTAACCGGTGAAGGGTTAAATACCGTGGTCATGCCGCGCGCTTTGGCCAGTTGAAACAGCGCGCGGGTTTTTTCCACGGAGAAGTTGCCCTGCTGCAGCAGAATATCGCCGGCAGCGGCATCCGCCAGGTGGGGAATAATCTCTTCCAGGCTAAAAGCATCCGCGGCGGCGGTAGTGGTAATAATGGCATTATCACCATCGGCGCTATTTAAAATTATTGAGGTATCGCTATGTTGGTTGAAATACGCATTCGGTAACAGGCTAAGTGGTTCATTTATTATTTGCTGACGAATCCACACGCCGTTGCTGTCATTTCCCGTGGCGGCAATTAATCGTGTTTCTATTCCGCAGCGGGATAATATAATCGCCTGATTTGCGCCTTTGCCGCCAATATCCTGCGAAACTTTAATACCATGAACCGAGGAGCCCTTTTGCGGAATATCCGCAATGGACCAGGTTTCATCGACGGTAATATTACCGGTGACATAAACACGCATAGTGTTTCCTTAAACAGGATGGAAAAGATGGTTGCTATCTCAGCAGAAAAAACGAATGCAATACAAGCTATTTTTTCACGTAAAAAAGCGGTGATGGGTGTTATTCATTGTGACCCGTTCCCCGGTACGCCAAAATATCGTGGTAAATCAGTTAAGGATATTATTGAGCGTGCGCTTCGTGATGCTGAAAATTATATCGCGGGCGGCGTTCATGGCCTGATTGTGGAAAACCACGGCGATATTCCATTTTCTAAACCTGAAGATATTGGCCACGAAACGTCGGCACTGATGGCGGTGATTACCGAGAAAGTGCGCGAGCGTTTTGGCGTGCCGCTGGGAATTAACGTGCTGGCTAACGCCGCTATTCCGGCCATGGCCACTGCGCTGGCGGGCGGCGCTGACTTTATTCGCGTCAACCAGTGGGCCAATGCCTATATTGCCAACGAAGGCTTTATTGAAGGGGCGGCGGCGAAGGCGCTGCGCTATCGCAGCCAGCTGCGTGCCGAACATATTCGCGTCTTTGCCGACAGCCACGTTAAACACGGCAGCCACGCCATCGTTGCCGATCGCTCCATCCAGGAACTGACCCGCGACGTCGATTTTTTTGAGGCCGATGCGGTCATCGCCACCGGCCAGCGCACCGGCGACAGCGCGACAATGGAGGAAATTGACGAGATCCGCGCCGCTACCGAGCTGCCGCTGCTGGTCGGTTCCGGCGTCACGCCCGCCAACGTCTGCCAGATCCTCGGCCGCACCCAGGGCGTGATTGTTGCCAGTACGATGAAGGTCGACGGCGTGTGGTGGAACGACGTTGAGCTGGCGCGCGTTAAACACTTTATGTCCGTTGCTCAGGCTGCGCTGGAGGAAGCGTAATGGAAGCGTTCAGCGAAAGGCTGCTGCGCGAACATCAGGATGCCTGGCGGGCGATGCAGCAGCACCGTTTTGTGCTGGATATTGAACACGATCGCCTGCCGGAATCCGTGTTTAACCGCTATCTGGTGTTTGAAGGTAACTTCGTGGCAACGGCGATCGCGATATTTGCCCTTGGCGTCAGTAAGGCACCGGATATCCGCCAGCAGCGCTGGCTGATCGGCGTGCTGAACGCGCTGGTCGATACGCAAATCGCCTGGTTCGAGCGGGTGCTGGCGGAGCGCCGGGTCGATCCCGCCGACTACCCGGACGACCTGCCCGGCGTGCGGCGCTTCCGCGACGGCATGCTGTATACCGCGCAGCAGGGCAGCTACGCGCAGATTATCACCCTGATGTTCGGTGCCGAGTGGATGTACTACCACTGGTGCCGTCGGGTGAGCGAGCAGAGCCAGCAGGATGCCGACGTGCGGCGCTGGGTGGAGATGCATGCGGAAGAGGAGTTCTACCAGCAGGCCTGCTGGCTGAAAGAAGAGCTGGACCGCTGCGCCCACGGGCTGAGCGAAGCGGAAAAACAGGCACTGTCGGCGTTGTACGGCGACGTTCTGCAGTGGGAAATTGATTTCCATACTGCGGCCTACGTCGATTAATTAAGGGCTTACGCCTGGCTAATAGGCGGCTCGCGATGAGCCGCTTTCTTACATGCAGGCTGATTGGCTGGCTCGTTGACCGAGCGATCGTTTTTAACCATTGGGCATATCACGGCGTCATTTACCGTATCGTTCATGCCTGCCGATTAATGCCATCGCGCGGATACACCCTACACCGTTGGGAAGCACTACTCATTCGATAATCTCTGCCCTGATGGGAACCCGGGTTGATTCGATAATCGTTCTTCCAGAGGATCGTCGGCGCACCATCATTCATCGCCATGCACTGAAACGGTGCCGTTTTATGCGCGATCCCCGTTCTGACTTTGCTGCTCTTTCCCCCGCAGTACCCGCGCCGCCTGCCGCCGTGTTTTTTGCGCAGATGGCATATGAATTGCAATTGTATATACAAGATTATACATCTACACTTTTCTGATAAATCAATCTCACACACTGCTGTCGCGGCAGTGGCCTGAACCGTGGCCTTCGGGCGGCGGCAACGATCTTCCATTAACGGAGCGGAGTTCAGATGTCTCAGATTCAAATAGAAAAGCTGGCAAGAAAAGAGGCCCTGCAGCTGGGGGTGTATAACGCCGGGATGTCGGACGATGCGGTGCGTGAAACCTGGCAGGTCGACCATATTACCCGCCTGGGAAGCAACGAGAACCCGCTTGGGGCCAGCCCGCTGGTGGCGGTGGCGCTGCGCGCCGATCTGGGCCATACCGGCATCTACTCTGACTCCGCCAGCCTGAAACTGCGCCATGCGCTGGCGGAACTGACCTCGGCGGAGGCCGGACGCATTGTGATTGGCAACGGTTCGGAGGAGCTGCTGAAGCTGCTCTGCCTGGCCTTTATCAATCCCGGCGAGCGGGTGGTGACGCTGGAGCCGTCCTTCGGGCTGCATCAGATCTATCCACAGATGATGGGCGCACAGGTTGAACTGGTGCCGGTGAATCAGCAGATGGAATTCGATCTGCCCGCCTGGCAGCAGGCACTGAGTCAGCCGACCAAAATGCTGATCCTCAGCAACCCTTCTAACCCGGTGGGCTGCATGCTGTGCCGCGAGGATTTCACCCGGCTGATTGAACAGGCACCGCAGGACTGCATTCTGGTGATTGATGAAGCCTACTACGAATACTGCCATCACCTGAGTGACTACCCGGACAGCCTCAACGTGCTGGCAGCCCAGCCGCGCCCGTGGATTGTGCTGCGCACCTTCTCAAAGGCGTGGGGGCTGGCCGGGCTGCGCGTGGGTTACGGTATTGCCAGCGACGAAGCGCTGGCCGGGGTGATCAACCGCGTGCGGACGCCGTTTAATATTAACCGTTCGGCGCAGGCGGCGGCGCTGGCCGCATTGCAGGACCCGGCCCACGTTGCGGCCAGCGTGGCGCTGATCGCCGGACAGCGGGAATTGATGCGTCAGCAGCTGATTGAGCTGGGCTATCAGGTTGCCCCTTCCGTGGCTAACTTCCTGTTCTTCCGTGCGGGCGGAGACAGCCGCGATCTGGCAAAAAAACTGCTCGAACACGGGATCATCGTGAAGCCGTGGCGTGAAGCTGGTTATACTGACTGGGTGCGGGTTTCCGTCGGTAGCCCGGAAGATAACCTAATTTTTATCAATGCGTTAAGGGGTATGTATGCTACTCAATGCGGCTGACCTGCGCCGTGAAGCCCGGCGCAGGCTGCCCGCCTTCGCCTTTAGCTATGTGGACGGCGGAGCGGAAGACGAAACCACGCTGCAACACAACCAGGATGTATTCCGTCGCTGGATGTTCGCCCCGGCGGTGTTACAGGATGCGTCCAGCCGCGACACCGGCACGAATGTGGGACAAACCCGGCTGGCGGCACCGCTGCTGGTCGCGCCGACCGGCTATAACGGCATGCTGCGCCATCAGGCCGACCAGATGATCGCCCGCGCGGCTGCCGGGCAGGGGATTGGCTACATTCAGAGTACGGTATCGACTGCTTCAATGGAGGAAATCGCCGCGGCGTCCAACGGCGACCGCTGGTTCCAGCTTTACGTGCTGAAAGATCGTAATGTCACCCGCAATTTGCTGGAGCGCGCGCGGCAGGCGGGCTGTACGGCACTGGTGGTTTCGGTGGACGCGGTGCATTTCGGCAACCGCGAGCGCGACAAGCGCCACTACCGGCGGCCAATGAAGCTCTCCCTCGCGGCGATGGCGAATATTGCTACCCATCCAGGCTGGGTGATGCGCACGCTGATGCCACAGGGGATGCCGGGCTTTGGCAATCTTAAACCCTATATCCCGGCAGAATATCAGCGCGGGGCGGGCGGTGCGGCCTACTTTGCCAGCCAGATGGACTCGGCACTGAGCTGGGAGACCCTCGCCTGGGTTCGTGAAATCTGGCAGGGGCCGCTGTATATCAAGGGAATTATGACGGTTGACGACGCGCTGGCAGCTCAGCGGCTGGGGGCGGAGGGTATTGTGCTGTCGAACCACGGCGGTCGCCAGCTGGACGGTACGCACAGTCCGATGCTGGTGCTGCCTGCGGTGCGGGCGGCGGTGGGGCCGGACTTCAGCGTGCTGATCGACAGCGGCTTCCGGCGCGGAACCGACGTGGTCAAAGCGCTGGCGCTGGGGGCCGATGCGGTGCTGCTTGGCCGACCGCTGCTGTACGCCGTTGCCGCCGGTGGCGAAGCGCTGGTGGCCAGTACAATCGCTACGATGAAGCAGGAAATCGACCGAACGCTGGCGCAGCTGGGCTGCCGTTCGGTCAAAGAGCTACATGCCGGACTGTTGCACCGCGTCTGAGCTTAAATCGCTGCCAGATAGCCGCCGTCCACGTAGAGGATCTGCCCGGTGATATAGCGGGCAGCCGGGGAGCAGAGGAACACCACCGCCCCGGCAAGATCCTCCAGCTCGCCGAAGCGGCCCAGCGGAATTTTTGCCTGCATGCTCTTCACCCAGGCCGCATCCTGATAAAAGGCCTGGGTCATCTCCGTTTCAAAATACCCCGGCGCAATGCCATTCACCCGGATACCCAGCGGTGCCCACTCGGTGCTTAATGCCCGGGTCATGCCGGTCAGCCCCGATTTAGAGCTGCCGTAGGCGGTAGCACCCGGCACGCCGACCGCGCTGGTCAGCGAACAGAGGTTAATAATGGTTCCGCCTTCTCGCCGGGTCATACTGCGTGCCGCCGCCTGCGCACAGAAAAACGCGCCCTTCAGGTTGGTGGCAATAATGGTGTCCCACAGCGCTTCGTCGGCATCCAGTGACGGGCAGATTTGCTCGGTCCCGGCGTTGTTAATCAGGATGTCGATATCACCCATCTCCGCCAGACAGCGCTGGATATCGTCGGTGCGGGTCACATCCAGCACATGGCCCTCAGCGCTAAAGCCCTGCGCCTGAAGTTCCGCCACGGCCCGATCCACCGTATCCGATGACCGCCCGGTGACGATCACGCTTGCCCCGGCCTGCGCCAGCGCGGTGGCCAGCGCCAGGCCGATCCCGCGCGTTGCCCCGGTGACCAGTGCGCGCCTGCCGCTCAGGGAAAAGCTGTTCATCACATTCATGGTATGACCACCGTCTTCAGATAGGAGGATTTGCCCTGGATCAGCATCTCGTAAGCCTGCGGCACGTCGTCCAGCGACACCGGCGGGCCGATCAGCGTGCGCAGCCCGTCGGCCAGATCGGCCATCAGTTCCAGCGCGGCCTGCTGCTCGCTCTGAAACACGCTGCAGCCGGTCAGGGAGATTTCCCGCTCAACCAGCTGATTGAAGTCCAGCTCGCCGTCGTGGTGAAAAATACCTACCAGCGCCACATGCCCGCCGGAGGTGATGCCGCCGACCAGCTGCTGCAGCACGCTGCCGATCCCGGTGGCTTCCACGGCGAAGTCATAGTCGCCGTCTTCGGCCAGCGGGATCAGGGCGGCGATTCGCCCCCGGCGCGCCGCGTTCGGTTCGCTCAACTGCACCCGGCACTGACGTGTATGGTGCAGCAGCAGCGCCACCAGGCCGCCAATGGTGCCGCCTCCGGCGACGCGGACCCGGCTGCCCGGTGGCGGATTCAGCTGATTAACGACCCGCAGCGCCACACCCAGCGGTTCGCTGAGTACGGCGATATCATCCGCTACCTCGTCCGGCACCCGCAGCAGGCCGCTGACCGGCAGCACCACCTGCTCGGCGAAACCGCCGTCACACACCTCACCGACAAAGCCCAGCGAGGTGCAGAGGTTGTGCGCGCCGCGCAGGCAGGCGGGGCAGGTGCCGCACCAGACGCGCGAATCGGCCACCACGCGGGTTCCAGGAGCGAAGCCTGCCGCGTCGTCCGCCGCTTCGGTGACCACGCCAAACAGCTCGTGGCCGGGGGTGACCGGCAGGGCGGCCATCCATTTCCCGGTGCGATAGTTGTGGATGTCGGAACCGCAGATCCCGGCGGCCCGCACCTGAATGCGCACCTGACCGGCCGCCAGCACCGCCGGTGATTTTTCTTCCACCCGCAGATCGCCAACGCCGTAAAGCTGTACCGCTTTCATCGCTTATGCCTCCGTCAGCAGGCCGTCCAGCCAGTGAGAGAAATCATCATCGCCGCCGCTGCCCAGCATCACGGCCATCGCCAGGCCAATCGTTGAACTGACCGGATTATGCTGGCTGGCCGATCCGGCACGCAGGCTCATCACCAGCGTCGGGCAGCAGAACAGCGCCAGGCGCATAATTTGCTGCCAGTTCGCGGGCAGCCAGCCTTTGGCTTTCAGCGCGGCCAGCAGCGGCTTCCAGTACAGCTCGCCTTTACTATCAAGGAACGCCTGGCGCAGCGGCGTCAGCTGCCAGTCGTGCTCCACCTCCAGCGTATCGCCATCGCGACGAACGCTGACCCGATAGATTTCCGCCGCCTGCGCCGGTTCATACAGCCAGCAGGGATGGGCAAAAATGTTGTGGAAGGTGGCTTTGATCTCGGCCAGCAGCGCCGGAATATGGCTACCGGCAAAGGCCGGATCGAAGCTGACCAGCTGCGGCACGCCGTCCTGGGAATCAAACCAGACGTTGGCATTGTGCGCGTCGCCGTGCGCCACCACCACGCCGTGATGGGCCAGTGCGGCGGGTGCAAGGATCTGTCCGGCGTCCAGGAACAGCTGGCGCAGCGTATGCTGATAGGTCACGCCGTTGATGCGCCACCGCAGGTTGCTCAGGCTCTGCCACGGCAGCGTAAGCTCACCGAGAGTGAAGTCCTGATTGACGTAGAAGCCGTCAACCCGTCCGCCCAGCCCGGCGGTGTGGCCCGGCGAAACCAGCCGGTTCCAGAACAGCTGGTGAATAGACTCGGCCTCCACCTGGCTGACCTGCGCCTGTTGCAGCGTCGGCAGCGTATGCGCGAGGATTTCCGCGTCGGCGCGGCGCTGGGCATCGACCACCGGGGCCATACCCTGCCAGTCGGCATTGGCTTCAATTTCGCGGCAGACATCGGCCAGCCGCTTTTCATCACGCAGGGCATACAGCAGGATCTGACGCCCCGGCTCGCCGCAGGCATAGATCGGCACATCCACGCGGAAGCCGTGCTCGCGCAGCAGCTCGGCGCGGTAGTACTCCTCAATGGTGTGCTCTTCGCCTTCTTCGTGGTGATACTTAAAGAACAGGGTGCGGCCATCGGCCAGCGTCACGCGGCCGTTGAGCGAGTTCAGGCTGTACTGATCGCGATTGATGTGCAGGCCGGTCGCCTGCACGCCGGTGACTTCAGTAATCAGCTGGCTGAGCTTCTCGCTGGCCTGCTGCCAGTCACCCTGCTGCGTCAGGCGGCGCGCCTCCGCCGCTAACGGCGCGAGCGGCTCAGTCATGATTCTCTCCTTTCAGCAGGCGATCGCGCAGTTCAGAGACGGCCAGCGCATGGCCCGGGAAGCCTTCGTACTCGGCAAAACGTTTGGCTTTGGTGGCCAGCTGCTGATAGCCCGCGCGGGTAACGTAGCCGACGGAGATGCGCTTCATGTAATCGAACACCGACAGCGGCCCGGCGGTTTTGGCGGCGCTGTTGGTCGGCAGGACGGCATTTGGCCCCAGCACGAAGTTACCCAGGGTGATCGGCGTGTGTTCGCCCAGCAGAATTTCCCCGGCGTTGCGGATTTGCGTCATCACCGCCATCGGTTCCTCGGCCAGGATCTCCAGATGCTCGGGTGCATACTGATTGACGAACTCCACGGCGGTGGCGAAATCTTTGGTCAGCACCACGCCGCCGTGGGTGCCGCCCAGTACGCTGCGTGAGAACCCGGCGCGTTTTTCACCGATGGTGTCCCAGTAGCCCGGCAGCGCGGCAATCGCTTCTTCCGCCACGCGGCGGCTGGAGGTGACCAGATACGCCGAGGAGTCCGGGCCGTGCTCGGATTCGATCAGCAGATCCAGCGCCGCCAGCGCACCGTTGACGGAGTCATCGGCGAGGATCAGACTTTCGCTTGGGCCAGCCGGAATACCCGGGTCGATCAGATTAGACAGCTGGCGCTTGGCGGCCACCACCCACGGGCTGCCCGGGCCGACGATTTTCAGGCATTTCGGCACCGACTGCGTGCCGTAAGCCACCGCCGCCACGCCCTGCGCGCCGCCGCATTTATACACTTCCTTGATGCCAACCAGACGCGCGGCGATCAGCGTGGCATCATCCACGCGGCCATCGGGGCCAGGCGGGGTGATCACCACCGGGCGCGGTACTCCGGCCACCACGGCAGGCACGGTGGTCATAATCAGTACGCTGGGGAACGAGCCTTTGCCGCGCGGCACGTAGCAGGCCACCGCATCGATCGGCACATGACGGTCCCCGGCGAATGCGCCCGGGCGCATCTCTTTCCACCACATCTCTTCAGGCTTTTGCGCTTCGTGGAAGGCGCGCACGTTCTCTACCGAGAAGCGAATCGCCTCGATCACTTCGGCATCAACGCGCGCAAAGGCTTCTTCGAACTCATGTTCTTCAGCACGTACCGAGAAGCTTTCCGGCTGCACGCCGTCAAACTCACGGGCGAAACGGATCAGCGCGCTGTCGCCTTCCTCCTTCACCGCCGCAATAATCGGCTTCACCTTTTCAACGAAAAATGACAGGTCGGATTCAGTGCGTTTGAAAAGGTCAGCGGGTAATTCAGTTGAAGCCGACAGGTCGTGGAATGTCACAGACATAGTGTTACCTTTTTCAGTTAGCCAATCGCGTGTTGTTGAATGCGGCTCAGCACGTCGTGCTGCAGCTCGATAAATTCCGGGGTACGGTTAATGCTTTCATGGCGCGGGCGCGGCAGGTTGACGTCGAAAGTGGAATCGATATGCCCCTGGCCCATCACCACGATACGGTCGGAAAGCCAGACCGCTTCCTCGATGTCGTGGGTGACAAACATCACCGTCAGGCGATGCTTTTCCCAAATCTCCACCAGCAGCTGCTGCATCTGATGGCGGGTCATGGCATCCAGCGCGCCAAACGGCTCGTCCATCAGCAAAATTTTCGGCCGGTACGACAGCGCCCGGGCAATCGCCACGCGCTGTTTCATGCCGCCGGAAAGCTCACCCGGCCAGCGATCGGCCGCGTTGCCGAGCTTAACCAGCTCCAGATGTTGCTGGGCGATATCACGGCACTCGCTGGCCGGGGTGCCCGCCGCCTTGAGGGCAAACTCGATATTGCCGCGCGCGGTCAGCCACGGCAGCAGGGTGTAGGACTGAAACACCACACCGCGATCCAGCCCCGGGCCTTCAATCGGCACGCCGTCGACCAGCACATCGCCGCCGTCAAAATCCTCCAGCCCGGCGGCAATCGACAGCAGAGTACTCTTACCGCAGCCGGAGGTGCCGACGATCGACACGAACTCATTGTCGTTCAGCGTCAGGTCAATGCCGTGCAGCACGCGGCGGTAGCTCTTGCCGAGGGGAAAACTTTTTTCCAGCTTGTTTAGCGTTAGCGTCGCCATCAGGAACGTCTCCGGTTATAGCGGAACAGCACGCGCTCCAGGGCACGCATAATCTGGTCGGTGATCAGGCCCAGCAGGCCGAGCAGCAGGATGTAGCCGATAATGGTGTCGGTCTGGAAATAGCGCTGGGACACCACGATGCGGTAGCCAAGGCCCGAGGTGGAGGCCACCAGTTCGGCCAGCACCAGCCATGTCCAGGCCCAGCCGATGCTGATACGCAGGGCGTCCCAGATTGCGGGCAGGGCGGAGGGGATCACGATGCGCAGCAGGATCTTGCGGTCGGACATGCCCAGCGTACGGCCCAGGCCGATAAAATCGGGCGGCACGCGCTTCACGGCGTCGATCATCATCAGCACCTGCTGGAAGAAAGTGCCAATCCAGATCACCAGGAACTTCTGAAAATCGTCGGTGCCGGTCCACAGGATGGTCAGCGGCACAAAGGCCACCACCGGCATATAGCGGACAAAATCGACCAGCGGTTCAACGATGGCTTTCGCCAGGCCATAACAGCCCGCCAGTACGCCGATGACAATGGCCATCACCGATGAGATCGCAAAGGCGATAATAATGCGGTACAGACTGCTCTCGATATCACTCTGTAACGTGCCGTCTGCTGCCAGCGCGACCATCCGCTGCCAGACGCGTTCAATTCCCGGTAAGAAAATCGGTTTAATGGCGCCCATCGAGGTCGCCAGCCACCAGACAAAAATCAACAGGGCAAAGACGCCGATGGAGATGCTCAGGAACTGCGAGCGCGAAGGCGTTTTCCCGATAGTGAGCAGGTTGCTGCGTCTGCGGCGCTTTTTTGATTGCTGAGGTGTTTTTTGCTGCTCAACCACACTCATATTTCCTCCTGACATCTTTTCTCCCACCGTCAGGCGGCGGGAGAAAAGAGGGATGGCTACTGGTTATTAACGAAGCTGGCATCAATGGTCTGCTGCGGGGTTACCGGCTGGCTGACAATGCCGGCATCGGTCGCCGCTTTAAGCAGGTGAGGGAAGGTTTTTTCGCTAAAGTCGTGAGATAACAGCTTTTTATTATCCGCCAGAGAGAAGTATTTCACGCCGTCGAAGGCGGTATGCAGATCCTCCGGAGACGCACCAACCGCTTTGGAAATAATGGCGCGAGCCTCGGTGGTGTGGGCGTTGTAGTAATCCAGTGAGCTGTTCCAGGTTTTGATCAGCGCAGTAATCGCTTCCGGATGTTTTTTAATAAAATCGTCGTGAACCACCAGCACATCACTGATCAGGCCCGGATCGGACTGGCCGCTGTACAGCATCTTCAGGCTTGGGTCGCCTTTCATCGCCACGGTCAGATACGGTTCATAGGTCACGGCCGCCGGGACGCGTCCGGCGATAATGCTGCTGCCCGCTGAAGCCGCTGGCATGGGCACTGGTTTAATATCGGAGAACTTCATCCCGGCAGAGGCCAGCGCGCTGCGCAGCAGAATATCGCTGGTGGTGCCTTCTTCATAGGCCACCTGCTTGCCCTTCAGGTCCTGCAGCGTGGCGATATCCTTGTTCACCAGCATCGCATCGGCGGTATTACTCTGGTCCAGCACCATGACGATTTTGATCGGCAGACCGGCGGAGATCATCCCGATAGCGGTATGGGTGGCGATATTTGCGGCATCGATCTGTCCGCTGGCCAGCGCGGCGTTGATATCTTTGTCTTCGGCAAAGTTAATCACGTCGACTTTCTTCAGGCCCTGTTTTTCAAACAGCTTCTGATCCGCCGCAACATGCCACTGACCGTAGCCCAGCCAGGGTTCAACGCCCATTTTGACGGTGTCCGCTTCGGCGGCAAAAGCCGGAGCGGCCAGAGAGGAGAGCATCCCGGCACAGCACAGCGCGGCCAGCGAACGTTTCAATACACGGAGAGAATGCATAGCGGTTCCTTCTGTATTTCGTTTGGGATTTAGCTGGTAATTGTCCAGCCATGTATATACAAGCATATGCAAGAGCAATGCCAGACAATAACTGCCTGTAAACGGGCGTTTAATTAATATTTTCGCACTTTGTTGGTGCATATTACCGGCGCAGTGCACCATGGAAAGGCGGTTCATCGGATTTTATTCAAATAGAAAATATTTAATCAGGCAAAGGAAATAGCTGGAATTGTCTACCTGACTCACAATAAAGCGTAATCGGTGAAAATTACACAAAAGAGTCACCGGTATCATTGAGTATTTTTAGCTTTTTATCAATAAATTTATGGAGTTATGCATTGCTGGTGGGAGGGGTAATGCCATTGTGAATCGGAGTGGTCCGTCCATTGATTATGTTGTCGATTATCCTTTATGGCCGCTTAATGCTATTAACCTGGCGTATTAAACGCGATCAATCTCTTTTTAATTAGGCATTACCGATAATATTCACTTTTCCCGTTTTAAATTACGGTATTAAGTCCAGTGTGAGAAAACCGTATAAATATCAACAGCGACGGGCGGAAATAGCGTTGTAGCGATTACGTGCAGTAAAGATGGGTAGTTATGGGAGCATTGAACAACGTCCGATCCGTATTAAATGCCAGTGTGGAGCGACAGAAAAGGAGCGGCAGTGGCAGGATGTCGCTCCGGCCGAACAAGTTGGCCGACCGGAGCAATGGGCGTTATGCCCGCAGCGTATCGATATCAATCACGAAGCGATACTTCACGTCGCTTTTCAGCATCCGCTCGTAGGCCTCGTTAATCTGATTGATATTGATCAGCTCAATATCGGAGGTGATGTTGTGCTTACCGCAGAAATCCAGCATCTCCTGGGTTTCTTTAATGCCGCCAATCAGCGAACCGGCAATGCTGCGGCGTTTAAAGATCAGGTTGAACACCTGCGGAGACGGGTGGTCGTGTTCCGGTGCGCCAACCAGCGTCATGGTGCCGTCGCGGCGCAGCAGGGTGATAAACGGGTTGAGATCGTGCTGTGCGGCCACGGTGTTCAGGATAAAGTCGAAGCTGTTGGCATGTGCCGCCATCTGCTCTGGATCTTTCGAGATCACCACTTCATCCGCACCCAGGCGCTTACCGTCTTCGATTTTTGACGGCGAAGTGGTAAACAGCACAACGTGCGCGCCCATCGCATGGGCGATCTTCACGCCCATATGGCCCAAGCCGCCCAGGCCAACGATGCCGACTTTTTTACCCGGGCCAACGCCCCAGTGATTCAGCGGTGAATAGGTAGTGATACCGGCGCACAGCAGCGGCGCGGCGGCGGCAGGATCGAGGTTTTCCGGCACGCGCAGCACGAAGTCTTCATGCACAATCACCTGCGTGGAGTAGCCACCGTAGGTAATGTCGCCGCTGATGCGGTCCTGGCCGTTATAGGTGCCGACGAAGCCCTCTTCGCAGTACTGCTCCAGATCTTCTTTACAGCTGTCGCAGGTACGACAGGAGTCGACCAGGCAACCCACGCCGACCAGATCGCCCACCTTGTATTTATGGCCGTGTGCGCCCACGGCGGTCACGCGCCCAACGATTTCGTGGCCCGGCACGACCGGGAAAATGGTGTTACGCCATTCATTGCGCGCCTGGTGCAGGTCCGAGTGGCACACGCCACAGTACAGCACTTCAATTTGCACATCATGTTCCCGCAGTTCACGCGGCTGGAACTCGAACGGAGCCAGTTTGGATTTTGCGTCCTGGGCGGCATAAGCATGCGTAATGTTCATGGGTTTCTCCGGTAAATGATGAGATGGCGCAGGGCCACAGCGGCGGGAGAAAGGTGATGACACAGGCGGCCTTCCTCCACAAATGATGAGGGTAAAGCATAGTCCTGAAAGCATGACGAGGGGATGTCTAAACGTCGCTAAATCTTGCCTGTTTCTGCAAGATTTAACGCTGAATGTCAGAAAAGTAACGACAAAACGGATGAAAACTGCGGAAAGCAAAGAGGGCGGCACGCTGCCGCCCTCTCGATTTATTTCACCAGCAGCGGCTTGAGGAAGCGCGCGGTGTGGGACTTCTCGCACTCGGCCACGGTTTCCGGCGTGCCGGACACCAGGATTTCGCCGCCGCCGCTGCCGCCTTCCGGCCCCAGGTCAACGATCCAGTCGGCGGTTTTGATCACGTCGAGGTTGTGCTCAATCACCACGATGGTGTTGCCCTGGTCACGCAGCTGGTGCAGCACTTCCAGCAGCTGCTGGATATCGGCAAAGTGCAGACCGGTGGTCGGCTCATCCAGGATATACAGCGTCTGGCCGGTGCCGCGCTTGGACAGCTCGCGCGCCAGCTTAACGCGCTGCGCCTCACCGCCGGAGAGCGTGGTCGCCGACTGACCAAGGCGGATATAGGACAGGCCGACGTCGATCAGCGTTTGCAGCTTGCGTGCCAGCGCCGGAACGGCATCGAAGAACTCGCGCGCTTCTTCAATGGTCATCTCCAGCACTTCGTGGATGCTCTTGCCCTTGTACTTCACTTCCAGCGTCTCGCGGTTATAGCGCTTGCCCTTACACTGGTCGCACGGCACGTAGATATCCGGCAGGAAGTGCATCTCTACCTTCAGTACGCCGTCACCCTGGCAGGCTTCGCAGCGCCCGCCGCGCACGTTAAAGCTGAAGCGTCCCGGCGTGTAGCCGCGCGTACGCGACTCCGGCACTCCGGCAAACAGCTCGCGCACCGGGGTGAAAATCCCGGTATAGGTCGCCGGGTTAGAACGCGGGGTACGGCCAATCGGGCTTTGATCGATGTCGATCACCTTGTCGAAGTGCTCCATGCCGCTCACTTCGCGGTACGGGGCCGGTTCGGCAATGGTGGCACCGTTCAGCTGACGCTGGGCGATAGGGAACAGCGTATCGTTGATCAGCGTGGATTTGCCGGAGCCGGAAACTCCGGTAATGCAGGTGAACAGCCCGACCGGCAGGGTCAGCGTCACGTCCTTCAGGTTGTTGCCGGTCGCCCCGGTCAGCTTCAGCACCTTCTCCGGATCGCCTTTAACCCGCTCGGCGGGAATGGCAATGCCGCGCTTGCCGCTGAGGAACTGGCCGGTAAGGGATTCCTCAACCGCCATAATGTCGTCCACGGTGCCTTCCGCGACGATCTGCCCGCCGTGCACGCCCGCACCCGGTCCGATATCAATCACGTGATCGGCGGCGCGGATCGCGTCTTCATCATGCTCCACCACAATCACCGTATTGCCGAGATTGCGCAGGTGGACCAGCGTTTCCAGCAGGCGCTCGTTGTCGCGCTGATGCAGGCCGATCGACGGCTCATCCAGCACGTACATCACGCCAACCAGCCCGGCACCGATCTGGCTGGCCAGGCGGATACGCTGCGCCTCGCCGCCGGAGAGCGTTTCCGCCGAACGGGACATGGAAAGGTAGTTCAGACCGACGTTAACCAGGAAGCGCAGGCGATCGCCAATCTCTTTCAGCACCTTCTCGGCGATTTTGGCGCGCTGGCCGCTGAGCTTCATATTTTCGAAGAAGGTCATCGCGTGGCCGATGCTCATATCTGAAATGGTCGGCAGCGTGGTGTTTTCCACAAACACGTGGCGCGCTTCGCGACGCAGGCGGGTGCCGTTACAGCTGGCGCAGGCGCGGTTGCTGATAAACTTCGCCAGCTCTTCACGCACGGCGGAGGATTCCGTCTCTTTATAGCGGCGCTCCATATTGTGCAGCACGCCCTCAAACGGATGCCGACGCACCGAGGTATCACCGCGATCGTTAACGTATTTGAATTCGATATTCTCTTTGCCGGAGCCGTAAAGAATGACCTTACGGTCGTACTCTTTCAGCGAGCTGAACGGTGCTTCAATGTCAAAGCCGAGGTGATCGGCCAGCGAGCGCAGCATCTGGAAGTAGTAGAAGTTACGACGATCCCAGCCGCGAATGGCCCCACCGGCCAGCGACAGATCGGGGTTCTGCACCACGCGATCCGGATCGAAATACTGCTGCACGCCCAGCCCGTCGCAGGTCGGGCAGGCACCGGCGGGGTTGTTAAAGGAGAACAGGCGCGGTTCCAGCTCGCTCATGCTGTAGCCGCACACCGGGCAGGCGAAGTTGGCGGAGAACAACAGCTCTTCGGCCTTCGGATCGTCCATATCGGCCACGACGGCGGTGCCGCCGGACAGTTCCAGCGCGGTTTCAAACGACTCCGCCAGGCGCTGCGCCAGATCCTCACGTACCTTAAAGCGATCCACTACCACTTCAATGGTGTGCTTCTTCTGCAGCTCCAGCTTCGGTGGATCGGAAAGATCGCAGACTTCGCCATCGATACGCGCGCGGATATAGCCCTGGCTGGCGAGGTTTTCCAGCGTCTTGGTGTGCTCACCCTTACGCTCTTTAATAATCGGTGCCAGCAGCATCAGGCGGCGGCCTTCAGGCTGCGCCAGCACGTTGTCCACCATCTGGCTGACGGTCTGTGCGGCCAGCGTCACATCGTGATCCGGGCAGCGCGGCTCGCCGACGCGGGCAAACAGCAGGCGCAGGTAGTCGTGAATTTCAGTAATGGTCCCGACGGTGGAACGCGGGTTGTGTGAGGTGGATTTCTGCTCAATTGAGATCGCCGGTGACAGCCCCTCAATATGGTCAACGTCCGGCTTTTCCATCAGCGAAAGGAACTGACGCGCATAGGCGGAGAGCGACTCCACGTAGCGGCGCTGGCCCTCGGCATACAGCGTATCGAACGCCAGCGAGGATTTCCCGGAACCTGACAGGCCGGTGACGACGATCAGTTTATCGCGCGGAATGATCAGGTTAATATTTTTCAGATTGTGGGTGCGGGCACCCCGTACTTCGATCTTATCCATTCACAATTCCCGGATTAGCACAAACCTCACCATGCCTGCCCGGCATGGCCAGAAAAGAAACACGTCATTATGGCACAAAAAAACCTGAATGGATAACCAGTGTTTTGGCGTCAGGTGCCATCCCGGTCGATCCGCTTTCTGCTGCGGTTTTGCTCCCCGATCGTTATGCGTTGTATTAAAAAAGAGTTTTCGATCCGCCTCGTAAACGCGGATCTCTGCACGTGTCATTAAGAGGTGTGCGTGTTAGAATTTTGCGCTTAGACTTAGTCAGACACATTTATCGGAGACAGCAACATGGCCAGCAGAGGCGTAAACAAAGTTATTTTAGTTGGGAATCTGGGTCAGGATCCGGAAGTCCGCTACATGCCAAATGGCGGTGCCGTTGCCAACATTACTCTGGCTACGTCCGAAAGCTGGCGTGACAAGCAGACCGGTGAAACCAAAGAGAAGACCGAGTGGCACCGCGTTGTGCTGTTCGGCAAGCTGGCGGAAGTGGCCGGTGAATACCTGCGTAAAGGTTCTCAGGTTTATATCGAAGGCTCCCTGCAAACCCGCAAATGGACCGACCAGGCCGGTGTAGAAAAATACACCACCGAAGTTGTTGTTAATGTTGGCGGCACCATGCAGATGCTGGGCGGCCGTGCACAGGGCGGCGGCGCACCGGCAGGTGGCGGCCAGAACAACAATAACGGCTGGGGCCAGCCACAGCAGCCACAGGGCGGCAACCAGTTCAGCGGCGGCGCGCAGTCTCGCCCGCAGCAGCCACAGCAGAACAGCGCTCCGGCGAACAACGAACCGCCAATGGACTTTGATGACGATATCCCGTTCTAAGCAACAAAGAACGCAAGTTAAGTCCATGAAAAACCCTGCTTCGGCAGGGTTTTTTTATTCCAGCCACAGGCCTGGCTCAACCTTAAAACGCTTGTTATTTGCACAGTTTATGATTAGGTTAGCTTTAATATTTGCTAATTTTATATTATTAGCTGTACAGCTAATAACGAATTTAAGGCTAATAATATGGCTGGAATCAGGGCTGTAAGGCCTGGATTTAGAAGGCAGACTTTGGAAGCATTGATTAAAAGTCTGACTGATGCAATTGGAACCGATGCTGCTATTCATACAGTGTCAGTTCCTGAATCTGGTGCGTCCGAAACGTCTGCACCTGATGACGCAATCAACATTAAGATGCAAAACAGCGTACTGACTATTCATGTTGAGATCGTTAGTAGCGGTTATCCGAGAGATATCCGGAATGCAGTCAGGCGGTTAAATCTTCGCAAAAATGCGCATCGCCACCCTGGCGACATTATTGGTATGGTTGCCGCGCAATCCCTCAGTCCTGGATCTAAAAGGGAACTGAAGGAATCAGGTTTTGCCTATTACGAATCCGGTGGAAGCCTTTTCCTTAAACATGGTTTCTGGTTGATTAATATCGAAAAACCCTCAAATCCAGTTAGAAAGAAAGAGGGTGTGGTTGATCTGTTCACTGATGCGCGTGAAAACGTTGTCCATGCTCTGTTAATGCACAATGATACCTGGCTATCAGGAACGGAGTTAGCGAGGCTTGCCCAAACATCTCAATACACTTGTTCATTGGTTTTGCAGGAACTCATTTTGCGGGAATGGGTTAATGAGGAAGGTAAAGGGCCGGGCAAACGTAGAAAGCTGATACGACCCGGGCTGCTCCTGGACGCCTGGGTTGAAAACTGGCGGGGGCGTAATGCTCAGGAATCCAGATGGTATACCTTCGTTGAAAATCCTGGCCTCCTGCTGGGTGAGCTTGCCGAAAGGATAGATACACATCAAATTGATTTCGCCTGGGCTTTCACCGGGACAGCTGCAGCCAATACGATTGTGCCTGTACTGACGGGGACAGATAGTGCAGAAATCGTTGTGGCTGATGGTGACGGCCATTTGATGGCGGAAGCACTGAATCTTAAACCAGCCCCAAAGGGGGCCAATATCTCGCTGGTCGAACGCCGGGGGGCGAGCTTACTTTTCCGCAGTAAGTGCGCAGATCGTCTGGGTTATTTTGCCAGTCCATACATTCTGTATTTGGACTTGCTAAATGGACGTGGGCGCAATAAAGAACTGGCTGATAGCTTTAGAAAACACCTGGAGTTGTTATGGCAAAGGAACTGAAACCTCGTACTGCATCAGGGTACGATACTGACGTTACTCTCGCGTGTGAGAGAACGCTTTTGACACTGCTCAGTGCATTTGGAAATTTGAAGGATACGCTACGCCTGGTGGGTGGATTGGTGCCACGTTACCTTACCCCTGAATCCCCTCCTGATGTGCCGATGCACGTTGGGACTTCTGATGTAGATATTGTGCTAAATCTTGAAGTATTGGCCGTTGGAAATGAATACACCAGTCTGGCGGATCAGCTAAAGGCTCGGGGATTTGAACGATGGCTGGAAGATGGAAAGGCGGCATCCTGGAGATGGCGAAGGAGGGTCGATAAGCAGATTGAGGTGGTTGTCGAACTTCTTCGCGATGCAGGGAATGATACTCCGGGTAGGACGGCCAGTGTCAGCGGTGAGTCGGTATCTGCTCTCACAATCAAACATGTTGGGATCGTAAATGATTGGTATCAGGAGCGAGAAGTTGCCGCGGAACTTCTGGATGGCGGTGGCATGTCTGTAGACATGGTGCGTTTTGCGGATGTTCCATCTTTTGTGATCCTGAAGGCTATTGCGCTGGACCAGCGGCAGGAAAATAAAGATGCTGCCGACCTTATTCACGTTATTCGGTATTCAGGCTCGGTTAAAGAAGTTGCTGCACTTTTTGTCGTTCGGATTCGATCGAGGCTGCATCAGGAGGCACTCAGGGATGGATTAGCCGCACTGGCACGGCGTTTCTGCGATGACGACTACGGTGAGGGCTTTGAAAAAGTGGGGGCTGTTGCCTACGCTCGATTTTTTTCCATTGAGAATGATGACGAACGTATTCTCGCACAGCGCTATGCATCAGGGTTAATTCAGGCATTGCTGCATGAGATTCAGGCCCAGACAGAGCAGTCAGCCGTATAACGCGTGGTGTGGTATTTTCCTCCTGTCATTAACAGGCACCAAGCCCAGAATTAAGCTTGATGCCTGTAGTGAAAATCAACGATTTTGCCAACGACGACGAGGGTTAACTCGCCGTCTCAACACACACCGCAGAAGAAGAGCGCAGCACGCGCAGCCCCATCAGAACGATAAGCACCATCACCAGCCCGGCGATCATCGCCACGCTGAATCCGGCCCGTGCGCCGTGGAGATCGATAACCATCCCCGCCAGCACGCTGCCCAGCGCCACGCCGAGGCTGATGCCGGTGGTCATCCACGTCAGCCCTTCGGTAATCCTGGAAGGCGGCAGAATCGTGGTGCCGATATTCATCACAATAACCATCGTTGGCGCAAACGACACACCGGCAAAAAACAGCGTTAGAGCCAGCACGTAAACGTTGGGGGATAAAATCGGGAACAGTGTCGTTACCGCCATCACCACGCCGCCGCACAGGAACTGCTTCTCAATCGGTGCGGTAATTTTTAGCGTGCCGAACAGCAGTCCGGCGATCATCGAACCCAGCGCATAGGCGGCCAGCACAAAGCTGGCGGCAGATGGCCAGCCCTGCATATTGGCGAAGGCCACCACCGCCACCTCAACCGAACCGGCAATCACCCCCAGCGCCAGCAGCGCGAAGACGATGGTGCGTACGCCGGGGATCAGCAGGGTCGAGCTGGTCTGCTTACCCAGGCCTTCCACCACCTTCGGCTCGGTCTGTTTCTGCATCAAAAAGGCAGTGATGCCAACGATCAGCAGCAGCAGCGCCACCAGCGGCCCGGCTTCGGGGAAGACGCTGGTACTGAGCACGATGGCTACCGGCGGGCCGATGGTAAACACCAGCTCGGTAATTACCGTATCCAGCGAGAACGCGGTGTGCAGCTGCGGCCTGCCGCGGAAAAGCTGTAGCCAGCGGGCGCGAATCATTGCCGGCATACTCGGCATCGCACCGGCCAGCAGCGCCAGAATAAACAGCAGCGGAGCGGG
This sequence comes from Erwinia sp. S43, assembly GCF_016624745.1. NCBI lineage: Bacteria > Pseudomonadati > Pseudomonadota > Gammaproteobacteria > Enterobacterales > Erwiniaceae > Erwinia > Erwinia sp. S43. Next base: position 92,680 of record NZ_JACVTX010000015.1, read on the forward strand.
TGCCTGCATATACACCGCGACAATCAGCGCCATCAGCATGCCGATACTGTAGGCGGTGACATAGGGCAGTACCCGGCTTTGCCCGCGTCGGTCTACTACCTTGGAAATCTGCGGGCCAACCAGCGCATTTGCCAGCGTGTAAACCCCGGCCACGGCACCGGCCAGCCAGTACTGTCCGGTCTTCTGCACCAGCATGGTCACAATGCCGATGCCGATCATCGCCTGCGGTAGGCGCACAATAGTACTCGCGACCGCCAGCCCCAGTGCTCCGGGTGTGGCAAACAGTGCGCGATAGGGATTAGCCATGAAGTCTCCTGTTATTCTCTGATGCCGATCAGCATCCCGCAGCGTGCGGTATGTCCATTTTATCTTTGTAATACAAAAACCCCGCGCGTGGGCGGGGTGCTGTGCGGTAACCAACGGCTTCGAGGGCGGTGGACGTTCAGCGAGGTGAATTTATTCTTATAGCGCAATCAGTATACGATAAATCTCACTGCTTTTTGGGGGATTATTAGTCAAAAGTCGCTGAATTTTTCACATGCTGATGCCGATCGCACTCGCGCTCAATTCCGCTTTAGCGTAGCGTTCTTCGCTTAACCAGACGTGCATCAAAAACCCGGCTTCCCGGCCGTTCTGCGTCCGGGGAAAGCAGCAGCTCGCAGGCTGCTTCCGCCATCTCCGCCAGCGGCTGCGAGAAGGTGGTGAGCCGATAGCCCAGCCAGCTGGCCTGTTCGATATCATCGAAGCCAATCACGCAGAGATCTTCCGGGATGCGCAGGCCAAATTCATGGCGTGCGGCGTCGATAAAGCCGCAGGCGATCAGATCGGTGACGCAGAATACGCCGTCCGGCCGCGTTGGCTGGCTTAACAGCTCACGAGCGGCGAGGACGCCGGTCTGGTAGCTGGTACTGCCTGGGCGGATCAGGGAAACATCGGCCTCCGCGTCGGCAGCGGCCTGCATAAAGCCGGTTTCACGGATCACCATGCTGGGTGAACGTGCGGTGGAGGAAATCACGGCAAGATGCTGGCATCCGGCGGCGATCAGGTGGTCAAAAGCCTCCTTCATCGTCGAACTGTAGTCGATGTCGATGGTGTCCGCACCGGCATACTGACCCATGCGGTTAATCAGAATCACCTGCTGCCCGCTTTGCAGGCAGATCTCAATCAGCGAGCCGGGCGGTTTGCCCGACAGCACGATGGTGGCAGTGGAGCGGTAGTTCAGCGTCTGCTGCAGGGCTTCTTTGGCGCTCGCTTCACCGTCGTCGGTGTTGATCACCATCACCGCGCGCCCGGCCTGGTTCAGGCGGCGGGTCAGGTGCTCCAGTAGGCTGGACTGATACGGCGAGGCCAGATTGCCGCCGAGAATACACACCGGGCGGCTGGCCTCCTTCGACAGGCCGCGCGCCAGATGATTAACGTGGTAGTTCAGCGCCTCTGCGGCGGCGAGCACCTTGCGCCGGGTTTCCGCCGAGACGCTGCTGCCGGGGGTAAAGGTGCGCGACACCGCCGAGCGGGAGACGCCCGCCAGGCGCGCCACCTCGGTGGCGCTGGCAAATCCTGCCTGTTTGCTGCTATCGCTCATTATGCTGTTCCGCTGCGGCGATGGCTCGTTCGCGCACAATCGCCTGCTCCGCCAGACGGGTCAGCGACGGCTTAGGTGCTTCAAACCACTCATCCGGGTGGAGCTGGCGGCGGTCGCGGATTAACGCAATCGCGGCATCAAGCGTCGGGAAGCGCTCCGGGCACTCCAGGTGCATAAACAGCGCCACTAACGACACCGAGCGGCTGCGGCCTCCGCGGCAGTTGACCAGGATGTTGCCACGTCGGCGATTGCGGTAGGAAGCTTTATCCGGGATCTGCTGCAGCAGTGCAGAGCGCATCAGCTGATAGCCCGCGTGCAGCATCTCCGGCGCGTTGCCGTCGCCGTCGATCAGCCCCAGCTTGTAGTAGCGCACCGGTCCGGCACCGTGTGAAAGCAGATGCGCGGCGGCGCTGGCTTCCGGCGTGTTTACCCAGTCAATGTCGAGGTTTACCGCACAGTTAATCACCACGCCGATATCGTGCTCTGCCAGCAGCGCGGCATCGCTCACCCCGGCTGAACCGCCGATATAGATATCCATTCCCCAGCCGGGGAAATCTTCCACAATCAGGCTGATCGGCGGGCGGGGATAGTGCGGCACGGCCGGTTGAACGGCATCCGTCGCCTGCGTGATGGCCGATTCCGGGGCGGTGCCCGATTCACCGTCATTCACCGCTGTGCCTGCGACGGGCGCTGCCTCAGATCCGCTGGCGTGATAATCCGTCGCCAGCGGAATTCCCGCCGCACGGGACAGTTCGCTGGCGATGCCGGGGGCGACGGCCAGCACCGGCAGACCGTTGAAAATCCCTTCTGCCGTCTGTGGAGCAATGCCAATCCGGCCGCCCGCTTCGCGCACCAGCAGCATCCCTGCCAGGCAGTCCCAGGCGTTCATATGAATTTCCACATAGCCATCGGTACGGCCTTCCGCCACCCACGCCAGCGCCAGCGCGCCGGAACCGCCGCGCCGCACGCTGGTGCCGAGATTCAGAATCGAACTCATCACTTCCAGATAGCGGCGCTGGCCGTGGCGGGCAGACCAGCCCAGTTCGACGGCGGCACGCTGCGTGTCGCTAACCGCCGTGCAGCGCAGCGGCCGGTCGTTTTTCAGCGCATAGTGGCCGCGCCGCGCCAGATACAGCTCCTGGCTTGAGGGGTTATAAATCGCGCCCAGCTCGGTTACACCCCGGTGAACCCAGGCAATGCAGACGCAGAAATGGGCGATGCCGCGGGCAAAGTTGGCGGTGCCGTCAATCGGATCGACCACCCACAGGCTCTCCGCGCTGGCGGGCTGGCTGGCGGACTCTTCGCCGAGGATCAGATCGTCGGGGAAGGCATCGCCAATCGCCCGTAAAATCATCGCCTCAACGAAGGTATCGGCCTCGGTCAGAATGTCCTGATGGCCCTTGAGTTCGTATTCCCCCGCTTTACGGGAGTGGAAGAAGCGCAGGGCGGTATCCCCGGCTTCGGTAACAATGCGTTTGAGCGCCGCTTCGCGCTGTGCAATATCGATCGTGGTCAAAATATGCTGCCTGTTCTGAGTGAAAGAGGAACTGCCCCGTCGCTGCGCGGGGCGTTATTTTTTGTAGTTCAGGCTCCAGATATCCTGCCAGTCCTGGCGGCTTTTCCAGTCTTCTTTCGCCGTGGCGGTCAGGTACTCCATCAGTTCGCCGCGATATTTTTCGATGCCGGAGGCCTCATCGGCAGGCAGTTTCACCGCCGGATTGGTGGACATTTTGCCGTCCACGCCCTGCGGGGCGATGCCTTCGGCGGTCAGCAGATAGTGAATAAACAGCTTCGCGGTGTTCGGGCTTTTACTGCCAGTTGCCACCACGCCGAGGCTCGGGTAATTCCAGCCGATAAACGGCTTCAGGCCGCTGCACAGGCCCAGCTTCATGCCCTGCTTGTTGTCGCGGAATTTGGCGGTAGACACCAGGCCGACGAAGTCGGTTTTACCGTCCGGCGCGCCGATGGCAGAGGCGGCATCGTTGTCGGAGTGGGTCAGCAGCACGCCGTTGCCCGCCAGCGCCTTGACGAAGGCGGCGGTGGCGGACTTCTCATCAGTTTGCAGCGGTTTGCCGAACTGCTGCTGATAGGCTTCGCGCACCTGCTGATCGTAGTGGGTTTCCATCTGGCTGAACCAGTCGGTATAGGCTGGTTTGCTGGTCGGGTCCTGCATCGCTACGCGGCCGCGCCAGGATGGCTCAGTCAGCTGCCAGAGGTTAGTCACCGGGCAGGTGGCGTGATGAGCGGTATTGTAGGCAAAAACGTTCGGAGCCAGCACCACGGTCAGCGGTTCCTGATAGCGCGCGGGGATGCTGCTCTTAAGATCGTCCGGCACCCAGCTCTGCACATAGCCTTTATTCAGCAGCTGGGTCATTCCCGCCGGAGCATCCTCAACGATGGCGACGTCGGCCCGCACGTTTTTCGCCTGTGCTTCCCGGCTGATAATTTCAATGATCTGCGGCGCATCGGCTTTAACGCCGTTAGCCTGTAACCCGTACTGCTCGCTGAAGGCTTTTGCCTGCTGGACGATTTTACCGGTGGAGGCATACACGGTAATCGGCTGTTCCTGCTTTGCGGCGGCGATCAGCTGTTGAAGATCGAACGTTTCAGCCTGAGCAAAAGTGCTGCCCAGCAGGGCACTGGCGATAACGGCGGCGGTCAAATTGCGCTTCATGGTGGTTCCCTTAAAAGTGATAAAAACGAATTAACGTGTGTAAACGTCGTGACGCATCCCGCTGTTGTTAAAGAAGTGCAGGGAGTGAGTCGGGAGCTGGCAGTGCACCTGCTGGCGCGCCTGCCAGCGCGGCCGCAGCTGCGTGGAGTGGAACAGGCGATCCTCTCCGGCTACCAGCTCAATCACCCAACTGCCACCGGTGGGCATAATGTTGTCGATGGTCATCGTAATGCCGTTGTTGCCAGCCCCTTCGCTAAGCACAATCTCCTCCGGGCGAATGCCGCAGTGCAGAGTGCGGTCGAGCAGGTCAAAACGCTGCTGAAGATGCTGTGCCAGCGGGCTGACCGGCTGGTCCAGCGGGATCATATTTAGCCGTGGCGTACCGATAAACTCGGCGACAAAGCGGTTGGCCGGGGTGGCATAGATCTCATCCGGCGTGCCGACCTGCTGCATATGCCCGGCGCTCATCACCGCAATGGTGGTGGCGAGGGTCATTGCCTCCCACTGGTCGTGACTGACGAAGACGATGGTCGTGCCAAAGGTTTCATGCAGGCGACGCAGCTCGGCGCGCATCTCCAGCCGCAGGGTGGCATCAAGGTTGGAGAGCGGTTCATCCAGCAGCAGGACGCCGGGGTTCACCGCCAGCATACGGGCCAGAGCGACGCGCTGCTGCTGGCCGCCGGAAAGCTGTGCCGGGTAGCGCTTGGCGTAATCGGCAATGCGCAGCTTTTCCATCACGTCCTGGCAGCGGGCGATACGCTCGCGGGTTGGCACTTTTTGCAGGCGCAGGCCGAAATCGACGTTCTGCTCCACGGTCATATGCGGCCAGAGCGCGTAGCTCTGAAACACCAGGCCGATGCCGCGCTTTTCCGGCGGCACCCAGGTGCCCTGCGAGATGGAATCAACGATCTTATCGCCGATGTGGATCTCGCCGCCGCTGGCGTGCTCGATCCCGGCGATCATCCGCAGAATGGTGGTTTTACCGCAGCCGGACGGCCCCAGCAGGCACATAAACTCGCCGTCTTTTACCGTCAGGTTAATGTTATTCACCGCCGGTGCATCGCTGCCGGGGTAGGTTTTGGTGAGGTTGTTTAAATGAATCGTCGGCATCTTATTTCTCCAGTCCGTCAGCCAGACCGGTACCGGTGATCCTTTGGATCAACACCGTGCCAGCCCATGAAATCAGCGCAATCATCAGCACCACGGCGTTGGCCGCCTGCTGGTAGTTGTAGTCAATCAGGCGCAGCGAATAAGTGGTCAGCACGTCGGTCGCCGGGGTGGCGAGGATGACGAACAGGCTGACGCCCTTAATCCCTGAGATAAACGGCAGCAGCACGCCGGTAGCCAGCGGCGCGGCCTGAATCGGGATCACAATGCGACGGATGCGGGCGAACCAGCCCGCTCCGGCAATGCGCGCCGCTTCTTCGGCTTCTTTACCCAGCTGGGTCATCGCGGCGATGCCGGAGCGGCTGGCGTACGGCATTTTTTCCGCAATCAGCGCCAGCACCAGAATCAGCGGCGTGCCGTACAGCGCCGGAACCGGGCCTCTGGCTACCGCAAACAGCGACAGGAACGCGGCGGCAAAGGCGATGCCCGGCACCAGATAAGGCAGGAAGGTGAGCTGGCGCAGGCAGGCGGCCATCCAGCGAAAATGGCAGCGCATCACCGCGTAGCCAACCAGTAAACCCAGCACGCCGCAGGCGACGGAAGCCGAGCCGACGATCAGCAGGGTGTTCCCCACCGTGTGCCAGAATTCCGGGGTCAGCAGAATGCCGCTGCGCAGCGCTACCGTATCCAGATCGTGACCGATCCAGTAGGCGAGGGTGAAGTTGTCGGGGGTAAAGCGCCCCGGCAGGATCATAATGGTCGACAGGAACAGGGTCAGCAGCGGGATCGCCACGCCGAGCAGCACGAACAGCAGCGGCATTGCCCCGGCGGCGATGCGCCAGCGGCCCAGATTACGGCGGCGCTCCATCACGCCTTTGCCGCCAACGGTAACGAAGCGTTTGGCCTCGCGCAGCATTTTCATATCCAGCATCAGAGTCAGCATGCCCATCAGCATGATCACCGTGGCAATCACCGCTGCCACGCCGGACTGACGCGTGCCGATAGCGCGATACAACCCGGTGGAGAGCGTATCGAAATGCACCGGCAGGCCGAGAATATAGGGCAGGGCGAACTCGCCGATGCAGTCGGCAAAAATCAGCAGCGCGGCGGAAAGCAGCGCCGGGCGCACCAGCGGAATAATGATTTTAAAGGCGATGGCGTTGCGAGAGGCACCGAGCACGCGGGCGCACTCTTCCATCTGGCTGTCCATGCGCTTCAGAGCGTTGCCGACAATCAGGATCACCAGCGGGGCGTAGTGCAGCACCATAATCACCACGATAGGGAAGTAACCGTAGGCCATCCAGTTCGGCGTCTGAATGCCCATCGCCTCCAGCCAGCCCGGCTGCCCGCCGATGGCGTGATTTTTGAAAATGGTGTTCCACGCCAGCGCAAAGGTCCAGGAGGGCAGCATAAACGGCACGATCAGCAGGGTGGCAAACCACTTTCTGCCAGCGATATCGGTGCGGTTGATCAGCCACGCCAGCGAAACACCCACCACCATCGCGCCCACCACGGTGCTCAGCGCCACCGCCAGCGTATTCAGCATCGGCGTCCACAGCAGCAGCTCGGACATCCGCGAGGTCAGCGTGCGCAGCAGGTAATACGCGGTCATCGTGCCCTCTGTCGCTCCGGTGCGGCCTTCATCGCCGCTCTGAACCAGCACCGCATTCAGCAGCACCGACACCACAGGGGCAAGAATAATCCAGCTAAACAGCATCAGAAGGAGGGCCGCCAGCAGGTTGGCGGGTTCATGGCTGACAATCGACAGCCGGTGGCGGAACCTGGGCCACGCGGCCTGACGGTGGCGTATTTCGGTTGGGTAGGACACGGATTTATCCCTGGCAGTGAAGGTCAGACAGGAATATATCGGCGCAATGTTACAGTTCTGCGAATTCTTTGCACGTATGTGCAAAAAACGGCGAGATAATTATTATCTGTTTGAAATTAATGATTAATATTTTTTATTGCGTGTATTTTACTGCGCGAAAGATAACGCTGTGTGGCAGGGTGTGAAGGTTTAATGATGGTCACTTTACATGGCGACCTGGAGCAGTAGACTGTTGTACGGCGTTCAGCCGAAGGGCAGGACCGATAATCTGTCTGAGGTAGCCCGATCATTATCGGCCCTGATTTTCAGGTCAGCCTGTGGCGGCAGAGAGTGAATCCTCCCACAGGCGGTTTATCTTTTGGGTTAATGGATTTTGAGCTTTGCTTTAATTTTGCTGTTCGCGTTCTAATGCGCTTTTCTTCATGTTATTCAGCCTGTCTTTCACATCAAGGCTGTAGTCCCACTCGGGTTCATCAACGCCATTTTTCTTCTGCGTAACGTAATCCCGCAGGGCGAAAAGGACATATTTTGACAGCATAAGCAGGGCAGGTGCATTGAAGATAATTAACGTGGCCGCCGCAAAGTCAACCAGCTCCCAGATTGTGGCGACCGGGATCATTCCGCAGAAGACGACCAGAGTACAGCACAACAGACGGTAGACCTGCAGGAGGATTTTATTGCCGGTGAGCCAGCGAAGATTCACTTCCCCGTAGTAGATATTGGCAATGATCGATTTAAAGCCAAACATCAGCATGGCGATAAAGACAATATTTTTCCCCCATGAGCCAACGCCAAGGCTAAACGCACTTTGAGTCAGTTCGACACCCGTTTGCCCGCTGTCCAGCGCGCCGGTCAGCAGAATGGTAAAGGCCGTACAGCTACAGACGATAATGGTGGTAAAGAACGTGCCAAACATGGCGGTGAAACCCTGAGTCACCGGATGGCTGACAATCGCCGTCGCATGCATGCTTGGCGTGGTGCCGTTACCCGCATCGTTTGAAAATAGCCCGCGAGCCACGCCGTATCGGAAGGCCAGATAAATGGTGTATCCCGCTGCACCGCCAGCGGCAGAATCGAAATTAAACGCCTGGGTCATGATTAATGAAATAACGGCGGGGAGTTTTTCGACATTGGAAAGAATGATAAACAGGGAAAGAATAATATAGCTGATGGCAAGGAACGGAACGAAGACGGAAGCAAAATCACTAATACGCTTCACGCCGCCAAATATAATAATCGAGACAAAAGCCACCAGAATCAGGCCAATAATAGCGGGGTGAATGTGGAAAATACCTGTCGTTGCCAGAATAACGGAATTGCCCTGAACCATGGCGTAGAAGAAGCCCATGCCGATAATCATGCTGATCGAAAACGCGATGGCCAGCGGTTTAAAATTCAGTCCTTTAGAGATGTAATAGGCCGGTCCGCCGCGATAGGTGCCGTCACCGTTGCTTTCGCGGAACAGGATGGCGAGTATCGCTTCGCTAAAGCTAATCCCCATTCCCAGCAGCGCGGTGACCCACATCCAGAAAATCGCACCAGGCCCACCGGAGGCCAGCGCCGTTGCCACGCCCACCAGGCTGCCCGTTCCCACCTGGCTGCTTAGTGCCGCGCACAGGGCACCAAACCCGGAGACGGCTTTTTTGTCACCGGACTTTCGGCTGTTAATTAAGGCGTTAAAGATTTTTGTGAAATATTTAATCTGTGGGAATGACAGCCTGATTGCAAAAAATACCCCGGTTCCCAGCAGCAAACCGGCGACCAGCCACCCCCAGAAAATGGCGTTTATTGAACGTAGGATTTCCATAGTGAGCCTCTTATATTTTATGACTGACCATACAGAATATTGGTAAGATGATGCAGCTATTCCCACGGCATTATTTAAATGCCGTGTAGAAATAGCTGTTATTTTTATTATTCAGTTTTTCTTCAGTTATCGGATAAGGCTGTTTTATCTTTAATGTTATTTTTTAATTTACTGACTATTTTTCAACAGGCGATGGCTTGCCAGTTCGGCAAAGAATGTTGCTCCCGTAATAAGAATGTCGTCATTGAAATCGTAGGATGAGCTATGCAAGGGTAAATAACCTTTGCCGTCTTTCTCACACCCATTACCTATAAAGACAAACGCACCGGGTACTTTTTCAAGAAATGCGCCGAAATCTTCGGAGATCATCATCGGTAAGGTCTTGGGGTCCACATTCTCGCTGCCAAACACCTGATTGGCGGCTTCAACGGCGTACGCGGTTTCCCGGGCATGATTGACCGTCGGGGAATATTCATGGGTATAGATAAATTCACATTCCGCTTCGTGCATCTCGCAAATTGAATTACAGATAATCCGCATGCGTTTTTCCAGCAGCGCCTGCACTTCCGGATCGTAAGAGCGCGTATCGCCTCGGATCTCAACATTCGCCGGAATCGCGTTGCGCACGCCGTCGGTATGAATTTCAGTGCATGAAATCACCGCAGAAAGGGAGGGATCCACATTTCTGGAGACAATGGTTTGCAGAGAGGTGATGATCTCCGCCGCGATGACCATCGGATCTTTACCCATATGCGGCCTGGCCGCGTGGGTGCCTTTGCCACGAATACGGATGATGAAGTTGTCTTCACTGCCCATGATCCCGCCGACGCAGGTGGCAAATTTGCCCACCGGAATGCCCGGCATATTATGCGCGCCATAGATCTCCTGCATCGGAAATCGCTCGAACAGCCCATCCGCGATCATCGCTCGCGCACCGTGACCGTGTTCTTCATCGGGCTGGAAAACGAAATACACCGTGCCGTCAAAATCGTAGTTTTCCTGCAACAGCTGCGCCGCGCCAAGCAGCGTCGCGGTATGACCATCGTGTCCGCAGGCGTGCATTTTTCCTTTGGTTTTTGAAACATAGTCGTGCGTGCTGGTTTCAAGAATATCCAGTGCATCCATATCCGCGCGCAAACCGATGCTGCGGTCGCTGGTGCCTTTTTTCAGCACGCCAACCAGACCGGTTTTGCCAATGCCGCGATAGACGGTGATGCCCATTGCCTGCAATTTCTCCGCAACGAAATCGGGCGTTTTTACCAAATCGAATTCTGTTTCAGGAACAGTGTGAAGATAGTGCCGCCACGCTGTCAGCTGTTGATGAAATGCGGTTAAATCGCTCATATTTATCTCCGTGTTTTATTAAATTCATCATTCCAGTCAGAGTTGAAATGATGAATGTATGAATCAGTTCTGGTAGTCAGGCAGCCGGTGTTTAACCACATCCAGTAACAAATTCGCACCGCGAATCAGTTCCTCTTCGGAGGTAAATTCCGCCGGGTTGTGGCTGATGCCGTCTTTGCTGGGGACAAAAATCATCGCCGCAGGGGCGATGCGGGCGATCATCTGTGCATCGTGCCCGGCACCGGAGGTCATACGGCGATAGCTCAGGCCAGCGCTTTCAGCGGATTGAATAATCTGCGCAACGATACCCTGGTCAAACATGACCGGCTGGAAGCGAACGAGCTGCTCTGAGGAGATCTGAACGCCTTCTTTTTCGGCCAGTGCAGCAAGGAAATCTTTCAGCTTCTGCTCAGCGGCTTGTAAGCGCGCTTCATCCGGGTCGCGCAGGTCGACGGTGAACCGGGCCAGGCGCGGGATAACATTGATGACGTTCGGCTCAAAACGCATGCTGCCAATCGTCGCCAGCGTGGTGCCGTTTGCTGCAATGTCCCGCAGGAAAGTGATGACGCTTGCCGCCGCATACCCGGCATCATGTCGCAGGCGTGTCGGCGTGGTGCCCGCATGGTTGGCGGTGCCGGTAATGGTAATCTCCTGCCAGGAGATGCCCTGCAAATTCTCGACGGCACCAATCTGAATGCCTTCCGCTTCCAGAATTGGCCCCTGCTCAATATGCAGCTCAATATACTCGTGGGGGATAATTGCCCCTGGCTCCATCTCACCGGCATAGCCAATACGTTCCAGTTCATCACCCAGGCGCGTGCCGTCCGTGCCGATGGTGTCCAGAATCGCCGCCAGCGGTGCGCCACCGGCATAGACCAGCGATCCCATCATATCGGGCTGATAGCGGATACCTTCTTCATTGGTAAACGCGGCCACGGTAATCGGGCGGGTGGGCTGGATGCCCGCCTGTCGAAACGCCCTGACCACCGCCAGGCCAGCCAGAACGCCATAGCAGCCGTCGAACGCACCGGCATTCACGACGGTATCGATATGCGAGCCGATCATCAGCGGGCGACTGGCGTCGCCCGGAGCGGATGAGGTGGCAGGCAGCGTGCCGAAGATATTCCCAATCTTGTCCACCTGAATATCAAGGTCGAGTTCTTTCATCCATTTTACCAGCAGATCTCTGCCAAGCTTTTCATCATCGGTTAAGGCTGCCCGGGTGCGGCCGCCGTTAATTGTATCCGCCCCTGTTTCACCCAGTTCGTTAATTTGGGAAATAAGCCGTTTCCCGTCAAGAATGAGCGAGTGATTATGTTGCAGTTGCATAATAATCTTCCTCTTATATCGGTCATTAAAATAAAGACATGCTCAGGGATATCTCGCCTGAATGAGATAATAAATATTTATCTTGATATATATTGGTAATAATTAAAGCGGCCAGGCACCGTTCCAGACAATATCCCGGTAGCGATCTTCATTCGTATCACCTTCGGTACTGAAAATAAGAATGCTGGCATGTTCATTAATGCCCAGGCGCTCTTTTGCCTGCCGCACGTCTTGATCCGATGACGTAGCCAGTGCGTATAGCAAACCGGCATTAATCGCCCCGGATTCACCGCTGATAATCTGCGGGTCGCCCTTCAGCGGATTGCCCAACAGGCGCATACCGGTTGCCGATACTGAATCTTTCACCCTGACAAAGGCGTTACCACAGTTGCGCAGCACTCCCCAGGTCACCGGGTTGACTTCACCACAGGCCAGGCCGGCCATGATGGAGTTCAGCGATCCCCCAACCGCGACCCGTTCGCCGTTCGCCGAGGAAATGGATTGATACAGGCAATCCGCGGTATCGGGTTCGGAAATAATTGAACAGAAACGATCCGCACCATACAGACTGGCGAAAAAGCCCAGCACGCCGCCGGCCATGGCTCCGACGCCGGCCTGTAGCATGATATGCGTTGGCGCTTCGACGCCGAGGGCGCGAAGCTGCGTGGCGGCTTCGGCAGCCATTGTGGTGTAGCCCTGCGAGATCCAGGTGGGGATCTGCTCATAGCCTTCCCAGGCCGTGTCCTGCACCAGCGTCCAGCCCTGCTCTTCAGCGGTTTTCGACGCCAGGCGGACGGTATCATCGTAGTTGCAGTCGGTGACAATACACTCTGCGCCCAGCCCTTTAATGCGATTTACGCTGGCAGCAGCGGCACCTTTGGGCATAAATACCACGGCCTTCTGGCCCATCTCTCTGGCCGCCCACGCCACGCCTGTCCCGTGGTTTCCGGCTGTGGCTGTCGTAAAGGTTAAGGGCTGTGGGAGCTGCTGAGACACTTTACTGAAATCAATGTCGGCGATGCTGAGATTCAGCTTCTCTGCAAGCAGTTTGCCCAGTGCATAGGAGCCGCCGAGCACTTTAAAGGCGTTGAGGCCGAAGCGTTTGGACTCGTCCTTGACATAAATCGCCTTCACCCCCAGCTTTGCTGCCAGCTTATCCAAAGAAACAAGTGGCGTTTCGGCGTATCCGGGGATCTTCGCGTGGAAGCGATGCGCTTCTTCAGCAATCGCCACGGTAAAAAGCGGATCGGCTTCACCGTTATAGAACGGGTTTTCTGTAATGCGCAACATGCGGATTCCTCTCAGGAACGTAGCCTGAACTCAGATCTTATGGGCAATCGCTTCGACTTCGACCAGGGCATCTTTCGGTAATTTTGCGGCCTGAATGCACGAGCGGGCTGGCGCATTCTCCGTACCGAAAAAGTCGGTATAAATGGCGTTAAATTCTGCGAAATCATCCATGTTTGCCAGGAAACAGGTGGTTTTAATCACCGAATTTAACGATGCGCCGCTCTGTTCCAGCACCGCCTGGACATTCAACAGCGACTGGCGCGTTTGCTCTTTAATCCCCCCTTCAGGGAAGGCGGCGGTGGCCGGATCGATCGGCAGCTGGCCGGAGGTAAACACTAGATCGCCATAGGAAACACCCTGGGAATAGGGACCAATCGCTGCCGGTGCCTTATTGGTGAAAATAGACTGTTTCATTCGATTACTCCTTTTCGATATGCGTGGACTTAAATTCTCTCAGGTATTTGTAAACCGCATGGCGGGAAATACCGAGCTGCTCTGCAACAATGCCGGCGGATTCTTTTAATTCAAAAATTCCGTTTTCAAAAAGCTGGAAGACAATCGACTTATTTCTTAATTTTTTATTAATCGATGCATCGCTATCCACGTCATTTATCGCTTTTTGCGTGGACTGGAAAATCACATCCTGAGAATTGGTACTGAAGTTTTCCATCACTACGGATAATGGCGAACTGTCAGGCATCAGCGTTTTAATCAGCTCGGGGAAAGGCACCGATAAATTAATATTCACGCAGAACAGTCCGATGGGTTTATCCCCATCACCGGCTACTACGGAGGTGGTGGATTTAAGAATCTCCCCATTTTTATTGCGGGTAAAATAGCTTTTCGAGTTCACTTCGCCGGTCTGCAAAAATTGCCGAAGCATTTTCAGCCCCATGTCGGTAATGGGCGAGCCGACGCCGCGTCCGGTGTGGTGCCCGTTGACGATCTTCACCACGGACGTATCCAGATCTTCAAAAGAGTGCAGAACGACTTCGCAGTGTGGCCCAATCAGATCGGCCACCATGTCGGCCAGGCGGTAGTAGGAGCGCATGAATTCGCGATCTTTCACCGTTAGGTTCACCTTGAAATCTGAAAGGGACTGCAGGTTTTCATCAACATTCATAGTCAGTTCACTTTTGTAATCGATATGGGAATGATTTGACAACGAACCCCCTTCAAAATCAACTAAAATTAACTGAAAGTTGGCGGGGGTAAATACGCTTGATTTTAATAAAAATCAAATATAACAATGTGTTGTTGTGTTTTTTTGATTGTCGAAATCACGCTGTGGATCACAAATATTAACTATGACCCGGTGAATTCTGACTATCCCACTCAACTTTTAAGTCAACATAATGTAACTTTTTGGTGTGGTATGCAGGACGGTGAGCTGAGATTTTGCCTGCCGACGCTGCTGGTGTGTCGGGCGCATCTGCCCGTACAACAGAGACGGGCACTGCTTTTATTGGTTAAAGTCACTGACCCTTTTCATAAACAATAGTGGCTAATAGTAAATAGGTAGTGACGTCGTTTTTTATCTATCAGGTTGAATACAATGATTAATATATGTTTTTCCCGAAATGACGGGTTATCCGGCCTGCAGTGGTTCTTTTTTATTTTCTGTAATACGGTGGTGATACCGCCCACGCTCAAATCCGTTTTTCATCTCTCCCCTGAAGAGACCTATCTCATCGCGCAATACTCATTCCTCGGGGCGGCGGCGGCCTGTATTGCTCAGGTCTGCTTTGGCCATCGGCGGGCGATTATGGAAGGGCCGGGAGGGCTGTGGTGGGCAACTATTCTGAGCGTAACCTATGCCGAATCGTCTCAGGGAACGCCGCTGGGCGATATTGCAATGAGCTTTTGCATCGGGATCGCCATTGCCGGTGCAATGACCATACTGATTGGCCTGACCGGATTTGGCCGCGTGCTGTCCGGCTTTTTTACGCCGCCGGTGATGGTGGTGTTTATGTTTTTACTGGGTGCGCAGCTGGTCAGCATCTTTTTCAAGGGCATGCTCGGCATCCCGTTTGGGCTCGCTAACGAAGCTACCACCATTCACTGGCATACGGTGCCGGTGGCCTTCCTGACGGTGATGCTGATCGTGTCAGGTATCGTTTTTTTACCCCAGCGTTTCGCGCGTTATGCCGTGCTGGTTGGGGTAGTTGCTGGCTGGTTGATCTTTTCTCTGCTCTACGGTGCCGAGGAGGCATTACCCACTGACGTAAGCTGGCGGCTGTTTATTCCGCACGGCGATTTTCATCTTCGTTCCGGGATTATTTTTATCTGCGTGCTGCTGGGGATTGTGAATGCATCCAATACCTTTGGGGCGCTGCGCGGTACGGATAATCTGTATACCGACCGGCCGGAGCGGGGGGATATTTATCGCCGCAGTTTTATCACTACGGGTTTCTTTACCCTGCTGTTTGCTCCGCTCGGCACCGTACCTTTTAGCCCGTTTGTTTCCTCGATTGGCTTACTGACCCAAACCGGTGATTCAAGCCGACGGTCTTTCCTGATTGGCAGCATACTGTTTTTAATCGTGGCGCTGACGCCCGATCTCATCCGCTTTTTTAACGCCATTCCTCTGCCGGTCAGCAGCGCAGCCATGATGGTCTCCTATCTGCCTTTGCTGTGGTCATCATTCTATTTCCTTTCTCAGACCTCGCTGAATCCGCGGAACATCTACCGTATTGCCTTACCGATTTTCTCCGGACTGTTTCTTATCGCACTGCCGTCGGCTTATCTACAGAATGTGCCGTTGCTGATTCGCCCGCTGCTGGGAAATGGTTTGCTGATGGGCATCATCATGGTGCTGGTTCTGGAAAGGCTGGTGCCCTGGGAACGTGTGAAGTAGCTTCAATTGTACCGTAGCTAAAGCCTCAGCGGATGCTTACCGGAAGTGGCACACGGAGTGTGGCCACGACGCGGTAATTTTCTTGCACTGAGGATGGCTACAGCGAGTCGCGCAGCAGCAGCGGGCTGTTGACCTTAATCGTGTCGCAGTGGCTGTTGCCGTTGATGATATGCAGCGCGCTGAGGCGGCCAATATCGTAGTGCGGCAGCTGCACGGTGGAGAGCGGGGGCAGAAACAGATCGCCGATGCCCACCATATTGTCGTAGCCCAGCACCGCCACATCCTGCGGGATGCGGATGCCCTGGCCGAGCAGGGTTTGATACACCATAAAAGCGATACGATCGTTGCCGCAGATAACGGAATCAAACTGCGGTTTCCCCTGCTGAATATTCGCCAGCACCATGCCGGGAATGTCGCGGTAGTGCTCGTCGCCGCTGGTCATATACAGATGGGTAAAGGCGTCCGGGTTGATGTTCTGTTCGCGGCAGGCGCGTTCCAGGCCGCTGCGGCGGCGGTGGCTGGCCACGCGCTGCTCGGGCAGATGCAGGCACAGCGGCTGGCGATAACCGGCCTCCAGCAGCGCCCGCGTACCCGCGTACTGGCCCTCTTCATCGTCGGGAATAAAGCTGGCCAGCGGGGCATTGCTGCTTTCGCAGTTCGCCAGCACGCAGGGCAGGGTGAGCAGCTTCTTCGGCACCTGCACGTGGCGCAGGCCCATGGTGGTGTAGATCACCCCCGCCGGGCGGTGCGACAGCAGCAGATTCATAATGTCATCGACGTTGTCGTGTTCGAACATATTGATCACGAAGCTGTGCCAGCCGTGCGCGCGGGCGGTTTCTTCAATCGCCAGCGCAATATCAACGGAGAAGGGCGTGGTCACCGTATCCAGCGCCAGCACGCCGATCGCATTGGGCGTGGCGCGTGCGCCGCGTACCTTCTTTGCCGACAGATCGGGTACGTAGTTCAGCTGCTTAATAGCCGCCTGAACGTGTTCCAGCGTTTCCGGCCGAAGCCGCTCGGGCGTGTTGATGGCGCGCGACACGGTCATCAGGGAGACGTTCGCCAGTTTTGCCACGTCCTTTAGTGAAGACATTGTTTTATCCCTGCGATAATCGAATTAACTCGTTGATGTATAAAATACTACGCTATTCCAGGCGCGCGCGTACCGGCTTAGGGCAGATCGGCACATAAATTTGATCCAGCTCTCATAACTGCAATGTTAACGTTAACTCGTGTGATTAACATCATATAGTGAAAGTAATCCGCATGAATAGTTCATTTGGTTAACGTTACCATTTGCGGCATACCTTCCCTGGAGTTTGCCGTTATGAAACAACAACACTCTCATAATTATTTGATTCTTAGCGCACTTTTGTTTTTTTTCTTTGTGACCTGGTCTTCATCCAGCTCGCTGCTGTCGATCTGGCTGCATCAGGAAGTCGGCCTGAAGGCCGCAGATACCGGAATTATCTTCTCGGTGCTGTCGGTTTCTGCGCTGTTTGCCCAGGTCTGTTACGGCTTTATTCAGGACAAACTGGGGCTGAGAAAAAACCTGCTATGGCTGATTACCCTGCTGCTGATCCTCTCCGGTCCGGCCTACGTGCTGTTTGGCTACCTGCTGAAAATTAACATTCTGCTCGGCAGTATTTTCGGCGGCTTCTTTATCGGCCTGACCTTCAACGGCGGGATCGGCGTACTGGAAAGCTACACCGAACGCGCCGCGCGGCGTGACGGCTTCGAGTTTGGCCGCGCCAGAATGTGGGGCTCGCTGGGCTGGGCGGTGGCGACCTTCTTCGCCGGTCTGCTGTTTAATCTCAATCCACATCTGAACTTTATGGCCGCTTCCGTTTCCGGGCTGGTGTTCTTCTGGTTGCTGACCCGGCTGAAGGTTTCCCTCCCGGCGGGGGCGTCAGAACAGGGCGCACCGGCCAGCAGGATCTCCCTCGACGATGCGCTGCGCCTGCTGACGCTGCCGCGCTTCTGGGCGCTGGTGTTCTTTGTGATCGGCACCTGTATTTACGGCGTTTACGACCAGCAGTTCCCGGTCTACTTCGCCTCGCAGTTCCCGACGCTGCGCGAAGGTAACGCCATGTTTGGCTATCTGAACTCGTTCCAGGTGTTTCTTGAAGCGGCGGGCATGTTCTGCGCCCCGTGGCTGGTTAACCGCATCGGCGCCAAGAACGGCCTGATCTTTGCCGGGATGGTGATGGCGTTGCGTATGGTCGCTTCCGGGCTGGTGGAAGGGCCGCTACTGATATCCATCACTAAGCTGCTGCACGCGGTGGAGCTGCCGGTGCTGCTGGTGTCGATCTTCAAATACAACAGCCTGAATTTTGATAAGCGTTTGTCCTCCACCCTCTACCTGGTGGGCTTTGCCTGCACCAGCTCGGTAATCGGCACCGTGCTGTCGCCGCTGGCCGGATTCAGCTACGAGAAGTTCGGCTTCGCGCAGTCGTATCTGATCATGGGCATCATGGTGTTCTGCACCACCTTTATCTCCATCTTCCTTTTACGCTCCAACGGCACGCCGACAGAGCACTCTTTTCCGCAGCCCAATGCGGTTTAATTCAGCAAGAGTAAATATTATGACGTCAATGTTAGAACAAGCGGAACAGACACTCGAAACAGCACAGGCTGAGGTAAATACGCGCTGGTATCCGCGCTATCACCTGGCTGCTCGCGCCGGGTGGATCAACGATCCAAATGGTCTGGTGTGGTTTGACGGCTGGTATCACGCGTTTTATCAGCACCATCCGTACTCCACGCAGTGGGGACCGATGCACTGGGGGCACGCGCGCAGTAAAGACCTGGTTCACTGGGAACACCTGCCGGTGGCGCTGGCTCCCGAAGGTCCGGACGATAAAGACGGCTGCTTCTCCGGCTCTGCGGTGGTCAACGGCGATACGCTGGCACTGATTTACACCGGGCACCGCTTTATCGGTGATGCAGATAGCGACGACAATCTTTACCAGGTGCAGTGCCTGGCCACCAGCCGCGACGGCATTCACTTTGAGCGCCACGGCATGGTTATCGACACGCCGCCGGGGCTGCATCATTTCCGCGATCCGAAGGTGTGGCGCGAGGGAGATGACTGGTTCATGATCGTCGGCTCCCGGGTGGGCGACACCGGCCAGGTGCGACTGTATCGCTCCGCCGATCTGCACCAGTGGCACGATGAAGGCATCTTCGACGAAGCGGAAGCGGGCATGGGCTATATGTGGGAGTGCCCGGACGTCTTCACCCTTAACGGCAAGCGCGTGCTGATGTTTTCACCGCAGGGCATCGCCGCCGACGGCTATCACAACCGTAACCTGTTCCAGAGCGGCTACCTGCTGGGCGACTGGCAGCCGGGGCAGCCGTTTGTGCGCGACGGTGGTTTTGTTGAAATGGACCACGGCCACGATTTTTATGCCCCGCAGAGCTTCCTCACCCCGGACGGTCGCCGGATTGTGATCGCCTGGCTGGCGATGTGGGAATCACCTATGCCGGAGCAGCAGGACGGCTGGTCCGGGATGCTCTCCCTGCCACGTGAGGTCAGCCTCAGCGACGATAATCGCCTGCTGATGAAGCCCGCAGCGGAAGTGACCGCCCTGCGCGGCAGCCACTATCCGATTCCGGTGCAGCACCTGAAAAACCAGAAAGTGCCGGTACTGGCGAATGCCGAGGCGGTGGAAGTTGAACTCAAATGGGAACAGCATCCGGCAGCGGCGGAAGAGTACGGTATTGCGCTGGGTGACGGGCTGCGCGTTTATGTGGATAACCAGGCGCAGCGATTGGTGCTGGATCGCCGCTACCCGGAATTCGGCGTTGAGGGCAGCCGCAGTATCGCGCTGCCGACCGGCGGCATTCTCTCCCTGCGCCTGTTTATCGATAGCTCCTCCGTAGAAGTATTCGTCAACGACGGCGAAGCCTGTCTGAGCAGCCGCATCTATCCGCGTGCTGACCAGCGCGATCTGCTGCTGTTCGCTAATAACGGCAGCGCGGTATTAAAAGAGGGGGGATACTGGTCGCTGGATAAATAATCTTACCTTAGCCGCAGTACATTCCGTATTGCGGCCACCCTTTACTGAATTAATGCCTTTCTCAGGTATGCATCGTTGTGCTCTGAATGACGAGGATAATAAAATGAAAGCAATAACCTCTTCTCTCCACCGTTATAGGGTAATAAAGCCGGGCAGGAAGGTTAACGGCAGAAACAGCATGTTATTTATGGCGACGCTGTTAAGCCTTCCGGCTATGGCTGATGAAATAAAAGATAATAGCGATAACTATATTGGCGGCTATCAAAGTTATTTCCACGATGATTTAGAGACGCCAAAATCGACGGTTAAATCTGCTGTTGCTGCGAATGGTAAAACGGCGACACCAGGTAACACGTCGTCAGCAACCTCTGTCGCATCCGCGTCTGACGGGGCAACTGCAGCAGCAGGAGGCTATTCAACACCCGCCCGAACGTTGGAGGATGGGGCTGATTATCAGTCAGCCGCTGCCCCGGGTGGGCAGTCCGTGCACGCCAGCGCCGCAGCGGCAGGCTCCGTTCCCGATAAAGGCGGCGTCTTACTTAGCAAATCCAACGAAGTCAGTTTACTGCGCCTGCGCCAGGACGAACCGCCGGTACACTGGAACAGCGTTGGCCGCAATATGGAAGCCGGAGGCCTGCACGGCAATATCGGCACGCAGATTGAAATTGATGATGCGCGCCGCAGCAACAATGAACACAACGGCGGGAAATTTAAATACGCCACGCTACAGGCCTTTTTACGGCATGACGAAATGCCGAACTGGTATTTCGGTTTCTACAACGCTCGCGAAGACAGCTATAAAGGCCAGTTCAGCAATCAGCACTACAGCGGCACCAATACCATTAACGAAGTGTTTGTCGGCCATATCTTTGAGACCTGGCGCGGCAATATCGGCGCGGAAGTGATGGGCGGATCGGAATCGGCCGGCAAGCGCTGGAAAAGCCGCTTCAAGCTGTGGCAGGACCTGCGCCTCTCCGACCGCTGGAGCATTGCGGGCTATGCCTTCGGCGAGTTCCAGCCGCAGGGCACCGAGCCGGGTAACGGCGATCTGGAGAAACTGATTTTCGAAACCGAACCGGCGCTTCAGTACCGCGTAAACCCGGATCTCGGCCTGTATCTGCGCCCGTTCTACTCCTACAACCGCCAGGAACGCGAGCAGTGGGGCGATATCATCGAACGTGAATGGAAGGTGTCCGCCGGGTTGTGGAAAAACTGGTATCCGCTGTTAACCTCGTTGTACGTCGGCGTCGGCCAGAAGAAAACCACCAACGCCAGCGACAGCTATGAGCTGTTCTACGATGGCCGCTATCAGTACGTTGGCGGCACTCTCAGCTACCCGATTGTGGATGAGCTGCGCCTGTACGGCGAATTTAAAGCGAAATTCACCAAAGAGGCCGGTGCCTGGACCACGGCAGGCTACTCCTGGACGCCGTTCACCGTTGTGGGCGCGGTTTATAATTTCTGACGGGCAACGTAATCATGAAAAAATTAACCTCTGCGGCGCTGGTCGCACTGCTGCTGCTGGCTGGCGGTAATATCCCTGCTTATTCACAAATGGGTAAAGAAACGCTGGAAAATAAAAAAATCACCCACGTTGAAGACTTCTTTCCGAAAATTAAAGGATCGTTCGTTGGCGATCCGATGCCGGCTTACGATAACGGTGAATTTAATATCTTTTATTTGAATGATATTCGTGGTGGCGGCGATTTAGGCGTTCATGCGATTCATTTACTTTCCAGTGCGGATTTATATCACTATCAGAATCACTCAGAAGTCATTCCGTACGTGAATGATGTCGACAGCCCGGAGTTATTATTAGGCACCGGCTCAATGATTAAGGTCGGTGACACCTGGCACGCCTGGTATACGGCACACAACGCCAATGTTTTCCCGGTGGAGTCGATCATGCACGCCACCAGCCAGGATCGCATTCACTGGGTTAAGCATCCGCAGGATACGATTCTACCGGGTGCGAACTATCGCGGTAACGACTTCCGCGATCCGCACGTGGTGTGGGTGGAGGAAAAACAAGAATACTGGATGCTGATCACCACCCGCAGCAACGGGCGCGGGATTATTGCGCGCTACAGTTCAAAGGATTTAAAAACCTGGCAGGATCGCGGGGTCTTCTTCGACAACGATACGATTGCCCCGGATTCCAATCTGGAGTGCCCGACGCTGGTGTATTTCAACGGGCGCTGGTATCTGAGCTTTAGCGATCAGTGGCCGCTGCGCCTGACGCAGTACCGCGTGGCGGATGAACCCGAGGGGCCGTGGCATAAGCCGGATAATTACGTATTCGACGGTGCCGGGCTGTACGCCGGGAAGCTGGTGATGAAAAACGACCGACTGTTTGTCTTCGGCTGGATACCGACCAAAGGCGGCAACAGCGACGGCGGCAACATTGACTGGGCGGGGAATCTGGTCGGGCACGAGCTGACCGCCGAGGCCAGCGGCCAGCTGAACAGCGTTATTCCGCAGGAGCTGCAGGCGGCAATCGACGCTAACGGCGGCAGTACCCGGACGCTGGAAAGCACCGCGCAGGTGGCGACCGCGACGCAGTTCGGCCCGCTGCGCTCGGCTATCTATCCGGCCTTACCGAAACGCGGTGTGCTGGCCGCCAGCGTGGAGATACCAACCGCCGGAATGGCAATGAGCTTTGGCGTGAATAATAACAACGTCGGCGAAGCACGGCTCAACGTGGTGTTTAATAAAAGCAAAGGCAAGGTCTATTTCTTTAATTCCCCGCTCGCCTCAATTAATCAGGCCAATGCCGAATCCTGGGTCGATATTCCACTGGGCGAGAAAGTCGAGCTGAAGGTGCTGATCCAGAATTCGATGGCGGTGTTCTATATCAATAATAAAGCCGCATTCAGTACGCGAATGTATGCCATGGAAGATAAACCCTGGAGCATCAGCCTGCCGCAAAAAGATGGCATTCACGCCGAATTAAAATTTAAAGAAATGATTTAACGGGACCTAATTATGAAAAATTATCATGCCCTGGCAATATTTATTGCTCTGATATTACCCGGCGTCACCCATGCCAGTATGAGCATGGCAAAAGACCGGGCGGGAAACGTCATTGCGGTCGATCCCTGGTCCTATCTGGATGAGGAAGTGATGTGGACTTCGGCACGCTCTTCAAATCCTGCCGGGGGTAAAATTCACGGCCAGCTGAAAGTGAAGTATGCCATTGAGGATAACAACTGGCGGCACAGCAGCTTCCATAACGGCAGCGAATCCGCCACCTTTGTGCAGGGCGTGATGCGCCACGATGCGCTGCCGGGCTGGTATCTGGCCTTTTCCGACGGCCGCACCACCAACTATAACGGCGCATGGGATAACCAAACTTACCTTAGCCAGGATCAGTGGACGCAGGTGATTGTTGGCCATGAGTATTTCTATCAGCGGCTGCGCTTCGGCTGGGACGTGATGGGCGGCAGCGCCTCGCAGGACGATCGCTGGCAGGCGCGCGCCAAGTTCTTTGCCGATCTGCGTGCTACCGATCGCCTGTCGTTCTTTGGCTACCTGTATCAGCAGATCGACCATCGCCGCAGCGGTGCCTCGCAAAACGACCGCGATGTGCGTTCGTTCCAGATTGAGCCGGGCGTGCAGTATATTATCAACAATACCACCGGCGTCTGGTTCCGCCAGGCGTTCTCCTCCGGCATTCTCGAGCGGGCGCAGTGGGGCAATATCGACAGCAAGGACTGGACCACCTCGGCAGGCGTCTGGCACAACTGGGGCAGGCTCTCCACCACCTTCAGCGGCGGCTACGGCCACTTTAAGAAGGACAACGCCCTGCAGGACAACAGCGAGGTCTTCCAGGACAGGCGCTATCACTTCATCAAACTGACGGCCAACTATCCGATCACCTCGCGCTTTACCGTGTCGGGGGAAGTGACCGGATCGGATATTGCGCAGAGCGGAAGCTGGGTAACCAACGGCGATGCGATTACCACCGAGTATAAGCTGATGCTGGATTATAATTTTTAACCTCGACGGGCCTTGCTGAACGCTAATCGCAATCGCTGCGGTTAGCATCAGGCAAGGCCCCAATAAGGCGTTATTTATTGTTGACCTGAATCTGCGAAATTTTAGTATGTAATTAATTTATCTGAATAGAACGTGAAATTATCACTCAAGGTGTTATTTAATCTGAGTGGCATCTGTTATTGCTGGAATACAGTTTTTAACCGAAACATTTAAATTATTTTCGACGGAGCCATTACCAGAAAAATCAGATCCAGCTCAAACTTTCCAACAAAATCTACCCGCCGCTGCGGATGTGTATGCCGTTTGACAGTCATCGATCCTGGCCATTGCTAGAGTATACCCACATTAACATTGTCAGGTAGAAATCGATGTCCAACACACTGAAAATTAAGAAACTCACGCCTTTTATCATGCATGTGCCGGTGACGAAAAATATCATTGGCGACTCCACTCACAGCATTACCCACTGGGGAATGCCTGGGGTGATGATTGAAACCGAATGCGGTCTGGTGGGCTACGGCCATACCGGCACCCATGCGGATATCACCACCGACCGGCTGATCACCACCATTATTACTGACGTCTTTGGTCCAATGCTGATTGGTGAAGACCCCACCGAAGTACGCCACCTTCACCGTAAGTTATCGCGTAGCTCAACCAATATCTGGGTAGGGCGCGGTGGACTGATGCAAATGGCCCTGTCGGCGATTGATATCGCGCTGTGGGATCTGAAGGCTAAACACGCCGGACAACCGCTGTGGCAGCTGTTTGGCGGATCGAAGCAGGCAAAAGTGTCGGCCTACAACACCGACTGCGGATGGCTGGTACGCGACACCGCCGAGCTGGTGGACGACTGTAAGAAAATGATCTTCGAAGAGGGCTTTAACGCCATCAAAATGAAGATCGGCAAGCCTGACCCGAAAGAGGATATCCGCCGTATCGAAGCCGTCAGAAACGCGATTGGCGACGGTGCTCAGCTGATGGTGGATGCCAATGCTAAATGGGATATCAGCACGGCGAAGCAGTACGGTCCGCGCCTGGCAGACTATGACATTACCTGGTTCGAAGAGCCGATGTGGCATGATGATGTCTCCAGCCACAAAGAGCTGGCAAAACATATGACTACGCCGATTGCACTTGGTGAACTGCTGTATCAGTTTGATTCCTTTAAAGAGTTTGTGCTGGCCGGTGCGGTCGACTACCTGCAACCGGATGCCACGCGCTGCGGCGGCCTGACGGCGGTATGGGAAATTGCTGACCTGGGAATGGCATTTAATCTGCCGGTCACCCCGCATCACGGCGATATGATGCAGGCGCAGCTCCACCTGGTGATGGCGCACCCGGCCTGTTCGCTGCTGGAGTATATTCCTTGGACGCTGGACTGCTTCGTTCATCCGGTGGTCGTGAAGGACGGTGTGTATCAAACGCCAACCGAACCGGGGGCGGGCACCACGTTACGTCCGGAGGCTTTAGATCGCTTTAGCGTCAGATAATCCGATTTAATATTTCAGGGCTGTACCCTTTATTTCATTACTGTATTGATAATTAAAATAACATCAGCAGAGGAATGTCATGGATAAAACGTCTCCCGATCATTTGTCCGTCGCCATCAGCAAAGCGATAAAAAGAATTATCCCGATGGTGACGCTTATGTTTATTTTGGCCTACCTGGACCGGGCGAATATTGGTTTTGCTAAACAGCAGTTTCAATATGACACCGGGCTGAGCGATGCCGCCTATGCGTTTGGCGCGGGAATATTCTTTATCGGCTACGCGCTATTTGAAGTGCCCAGCAATATTCTGCTGTATAAAGTGGGAGCCAGAATATGGCTCGGCAGGATTATGATTACCTGGGGCCTGGTTTCCGCCTCAATGATGTTCGCCCATACCGAGAACGTTTTTATCTTCCTGCGTTTTTTACTCGGCGTGAGCGAGGCCGGTTTCTTCCCGGGGGTGATTCTGTATCTGACGTTCTGGTTCCCGCTGCATATCCGTGCCAGGGTGACCGGTTATTTCCTGTTCGGCGCGCCGCTGGCGTTCATTATCGGCGGCCCGCTGTCGGGCGGTCTGCTGACGCTGGACGGCACGCCGTTTGCCTTTGGTCTGCACGGCTGGCAGATGATGTTCCTCGTTAAAGGGCTGCTGGCATCCATCGTTGGGGTGTGGGTGATTTTTTACCTGGACGATCGCCCGGAAAATGCCAAATGGCTGAATGCCAGTGAGAAGAAAGCGCTTTCGGATAAGCTGGCGGCGGAAGACGAACAAAAAATTGCCCACGGACCAAAAGGCGCACTGGCGGCACTGCTGGACATCAAGGTGCTGTATCTGTGCCTGATCTGGTTTACCGTGCAGGTTTGCGGCTACGGTATTTACTTCTTCCTGCCGACGCAGATCGCCACGCTGATGGGAACCAAAGTCGGCCTGCTGGTGGGGTTTGTCACCGCCATTCCGCCTCTGTGTGCAGCAATAGCCGTCTATTACGTACCGCGGATTTCCGAGAAGCTGGGCGAGCGGCGGATCGTGGCGGCGGTGACCTTTATGCTGGGCGCAGCGGGCATTGCCATCTCCGGTTTTGCCGACAGCGTCCCGGTTATCGCTATTACCGCACTGTGCGTAGCCGCAGCGGGTCACCTGGCGATGCAGCCGCTGTACTGGACCTTCCCGTCTTCCTATTTAGGCGGCACGGCGGCGGCTTCCGGTATTGCGCTGATTAACTCGATGGGCAATCTGGGCGGTTTTGTTGCGCCGAACATCCGGGTATGGGCCGAGCAGACGTTCCACTCCGCGCGGGCGGGGCTGTATTTCCTCGCGCTGGTGACCTTTGTCGGCGGCGTGATGATCCTGCTGCTGCGCCGTATGGGAATGGATAAAAAGGTGGTGGCTCCTTCCACGACCGGGTCATCCGCAGCGCTAAACTAAAAGAGACGAAGCTGGCTGTATTGCCGCAACCCAATCTTCAAACAGGCAACGCAACAGCTCAGAAGCGGACGGGGTTTGCCCCCGACTGCAGCATCCGCAGCGCTGAACGGAGTAAGGAAGCCCGGATTCGCCAGCAGGGACGCTGGCGAAAGGCGCAGCCGTGCAGGACGCACGTCTGCGGCGGTCCGCAAGGCTGACGCGCGACGTGAAGGGACCGCGAAGCGGCGCGAGGACCAGCCCAGCCGGGGGCAAAACCCGTCAGCGCGATCGCCAAATCCAGCAGACATCAAATAAACAATGCTCAGTCAGCGAGTTAGTGTGAACATTGCACCCAGCTAAATGCTATAAATCCCCATCCCGATCCCCACCCGGCAGCAAAGGTAAACAACGTGAAATTATCCGACAACGGCCAGTACCTGCTCCAGCCCGAAGGCGATGTCATCACCCTGTCAGAACAGGAATTGCTGGCGATCCTCTCCACCAGCAGCTGGTTTAACGAACTGCCGGACTACCTGATTGCCAAAATCGTGGAGCTGTCCAGCATCCGTAACTACGAAGATGGCGATGTTATCCACTACCAGGGTGACACCTCACGCGGGCTCTATGCGGTACTCTCCGGTGCGGTAAAAGTCAGTTCTCTCGGGGCTGATGGCAAAGAGTGCGTCTTTCGCTACCTTGCGCCCGGTAGCTGGTTTGGCGAAATCGGCATGCTGGATAAATCCGCCAGAACTCACGATGCCCGCGTGATCAACAATACCCTGCTGCTGGTGCTCTCCTCCCGTGATGTGCAAACGCTGCTTAACCTCTATCCAATTTTTTATAAATTCCTCGCGCTGCTGCTGTGCCGGGTGGTCAGAAACGCTTTCACCATGCTGAATGACACCACGCTGCTGTCTGTATCGGCCAGGCTGGCAAAACGACTGATCAGTCTGGCCGAGGCTTACGGAGAACCGCACGAGCGAGGGATTTTGATCGGCCTGTATCTGACGCAGGATGATATGGCCACGATTATCAATACCACGCGGCAGACGATTAATAAGCGGCTGGTGGACTGGCAGAAGCTGGGATGGATTGATGCTAAATACGGAAAAATATTAATTATGAATTCGGAAGCGCTAAAACAGCTATATATGGATGAATAGCTTTTAGCGGCGTGAAGTGGTTTCTCAGACGAATATTCAGCGTCAATTTTTAATAAAAACCCTATCGTGTTAACGATCACAGTTTCAGGCCGTTGCTATACGCGATGGCTATTAAACGCTGCGGCGAAGGTATTGGACGCTCCGTACGGGGTATTCGTACTCTTTTAGCGGTGCGCGCCTGCCCGATTGTCGGGAATGCTCGCCATTTCCCGCTACCCGTAAAGGATAAAATATGCCATCCGCTAACCCCTCTTTGCTCTCCGGCGCTATCGCCGCCGTGCTGGTCATTGCCGTTGCTTTGTTTATCGTCACCGGGATATCACCGGCATTGCTCTCCGGCTGGCTTTCACTGCTGCTGGTGGCGATAGTGCCGACCCAGATTGTTTACGGTGCTTTGTGGAATAACGCGCGGCCGCAGATGATCACCCGGCTTTCCCAACCGTGGCGCGGGCTGATGCAGCTGGCGATCTCTGTGATTATCGGTATTCCGGTAGCGGCGTTCGCGCTGTGGGTGCCCGGCGGCGGTAGCCCGAACCCTTTTGCCAATATGTTCCTGATCCTGTCGGTGCCGGTGACCTTCTGGCTGGTGGCGGTGTGGCAAGGCTGGCCGTGTTCGTTGTTATTTAAAAATAAAGGGGTACTGGGGATCGCCACGCTGCTGCTGGCCTATGCGCTAACGTACCTGCTGTTTCGCACGCTGTTTGATTTTGGCTGCGCCAGCGGCGCACCGTTCTACCAAAGCACGCTCGATCCACATGGCCTGCTGCTGGCGTGGTATCCGCTGACCGCCGCGCTGGCCGCGTTAACCTTTATGCTGATGGGCATTCTGCTGGACTTCTGGCCCGCCTCTGCGCTGGCGCAGCGGCTCCCGATTACCGGCAGGCAGCCGCTGTGGGCGCTGGTGGTCAGCCTGGGCGTGGCGGTGTGTACGGCGCTGCTGTGGCTGCTGTTCATCAACGTGCTGCAGATGGATATCGTGATGTTTATGGTGCGAATTTGCGTCTGTACCATCTTCGGGATTTTTATTCTGCTGGTGATCATGCAGGGCGTTCCGTCGCTGAGCCTGCCGCAGCCGCTGCGCGGTTTAGCGCTGATCGCCATTGCGGTAGCGTCAGGCCAGTTGGCGTTTTGGGGCTACGGCTATCTGGGCAGGCTGACGTTCGGCCTCGCCACCGGCGCGCCGGGCTACGCGCTGGAACTGTGGATGGCTTCCGGCATGCTGTCGGTGACGTTCCCGGCGATGGTGCTGTTTGCACAGTATTTTGCGTTCTGGCCGATGAAGAGAGCGGCGCGGGAGTTTAAAGAATAAGACGCTTGTGACGTGGGGGCTGGGTTCCAGTCTCTGCTGCTGCTCCAGGGCGGTCCTCGCGCCGCGTTGCGGTCCCTTCGTTTACGCCATTGCGCCGACGGATCGGCCAGGATTGAACATCCCTGTTCAAACCCGGCCTGACGCCAGCGTCCCTGCTGTCGTCTCCTGGCTCAATGTCTCCACCTCAGCGCTGCGGATGCCCTTGCGCAGCAGCAGAGGCTGCCCCTTTCAATTGTTTCATCGCTTTTAGTTTGAAGGTAAGCCGGTACTGTGAAGTTCGGGGGCTGGTGGGCAGCTTCTGGATCTTCAGGGCTGTCCTCTCTTTTAAATATTCCGGCAACACGAAAGTCAGAAAGCAGGCTGGCAGTGCCCACGAGCGGGCAATCCGCAGCGCTGAACGGAGAGAGGAAGCCAGGATTCGGCCGCATGGACGCGGCCGAAAGTCACAGCCGGGCCAGGACGGCCCGTCTGTGACGGTCCGACCGGCTGACGAACGAAGAGAAGGAACCGCAACGCGGCGCGAGGACCGCCCGAGCGGGGGCACTGCCAGCCAGCGCTAACGCCCGCCCATGCAAACAACTCAGCTCAAACACCCGAACGGGGACACAGCCAGCGCGAGCACCAGCTTTACAGCCAGCACCAAACTACCCCTTCGACGGCTTCAACTGATGCCGACGCCCCACCACAAAGGCACCGACAAAAATCACCACGGTAAACATCAGCAGCGCAAACAGCACATACATCACGCTCCACAACAGCGTAGTGAACGGCGTCGCCACCGTATCCTGCGGGATCAGCAGCCCAATCACCGCCATCGCCAGAATAATCACCGTGGAACTGAACAGCGTAATATTCACCTCAAACTCAAACCAGCGGCCCAGCACCGGCGGGCGCCACGGCAGCACGCCGTTCGAATCATAAGTACCGCCGCCGTAGCCCCGGCGGGCAAACACCGCGGTAAAGAAACCACCGTAGGCTGAAGCCGACATCGCCGCAGCCAGCCACAGATGGCCCTCAAAATCCGCGCCCCAGATCGCCCACAGCGCCACCAGCGCGAAGCCGATATAGCTGCACACCTGCCAGACCACGTGAAAACGCGCGTGCGGCACCCACTTCGGGTTGGTCATATGGGTTTCGTTCGAGTCGAAAATAGAAGGGATCACGCTGTAGCCCAGCGTACATATGGTTAACAGCACCTGTAGGGTCAGAGTATTCATTAAACACCTCTTATTATTTTGTTATGCGGTTGATGATGATGGCCGCCCGCAGCGGCGGCCAGGGACAGCAGAAATCAGGCCTTCTGACTGAGATCCAGCGCGGCATCCACAATCATATCCTCCTGACCACCCACCATACGGCGGCGGCCCAGCTCGACCAAAATATCGACCGTTTTCAGCTGATATTTTTGCGCCGCCGCTTCCGCATGGCGCAGGAAGCTGGAATATACCCCGGCGTAGCCCAGCGCCAGAGTTTCACGGTCGACGCGCACCGGGCGATCCTGCAGCGGCCGGACCAGATCGTCAGCGGCATCCATCAGTGCATAGAGATCGGCACCGTGCTGCCAGCCAAGCTTGTCAATCGCCGCCACGAACACCTCCATCGGCGTATTCCCGGCCCCGGCACCCATGCCCGACAGGCTGGCATCTACCCGATCGCAGCCTTCTTCCAGCGCCACAATCGAGTTCGCCACGCTCAGCCCGAGGTTGTGATGGGCGTGCATACCGGTCTGAGTGGCCGGATTTAGCACGTCCTTCAGCGCGCGGAAACGATCGCGGATATCGCTCATATTCATCGCGCCGCCGGAATCCACCACGTAGATGCAGCCCGCGCCGTAGCTCTCCATCAGCAGCGCCTGTTTCGCCAGCTCCTGCGGCGTGGTCATATGGCTCATCATCAGGAAACCGACCGCGTCCATGCCGTTTTCGCGCGCCCAGCTCAGATGCTGGCCGGAAACATCCGCTTCCGTGCAGTGGGTGGCCACGCGCACCACGCTGGCCCCGGCATCGCGGGCATTGCGCAGATCGTGCAGGGTGCCGATCCCGGGGATCAGCAGCGTAGCGATCCGCGCGCGTTCCACGCTTTCTGCCGCCGCAGCGATCCACGCCACATCGCTGTGCGCGCCGAAACCGTAGTTAAAGCTGGACCCTTCCAGCCCGTCGCCGTGGGCCACTTCAATACTGTCGATACCGGCACGATCCAGCGCCCGGGCGATCGATCGCACCTGATCCAGCGAATACTGATGGCGCACCGCGTGGCTGCCGTCGCGCAGGGTGACATCGGAAAGGTAAATCTGCTTCAGCTCGGTCATGACTGCTGCTCCTTAATTCCACGGGCAATACCGGAGGCGATACGGCGGCGGGCAAGCACATCGGCGCTGGCCATCGCGGCGGAGGTCATAATGTCGAGGTTACCGGCGTAGGCGGGCAGGTAGTGCGCCGCGCCTTCCACCTCGATCAGCAGGGTGATTTTCAGCCCGCGGGTTAACCCTTTGGCCGGTGTCAGCGCCAGCTGCTGCTCGTTCATTTCGTCAAACTGCGCCTGCTGCTTGAGGCGGTAGCCGGGCACGTACTGCTGCACGCGCTCAACCATCTCAGCAATGCGCTGGCGCAGCAGATCCTGGTCTGCCGGTTCGGTCAGCAGATAGATGGTGTCGCGCATCATCAGCGGCGGCTCCGCCGGGTTAAGAATGATGATCGCCTTACCGCGTTTGGCGCCGCCGACCTGCTCAATGGCTTGGCGGGTCGTTTCGGTAAACTCATCGATATTGGCGCGGGTACCCGGACCTGCGGAGAGGCTGGCGATAGAGGCCACGATCTCCGCATAGTGCACGGTGGTGACCTGTGAAACCGCCGCTACCAGCGGAATGGTCGCCTGGCCGCCGCAGGTGACCATATTGATATTGCTGGCTTCGACCTGCTCCAGATTGATCGCCGGAACCACGTAGGGACCGATGGCCGCCGGGGTTAAGTCCACCACCTGGATACCGTGCTTTTGCAGTTCGGCATTATGATGCGGGTGGGCACCGGCGGACGTGGCGTCGAAGACGATATCAATCTCCGGGAACACCGCCATCTTCAGCAGCCCTTCAATCCCCTCTGCGGTCACCGGGATGCCCCATTTTGCCGCGCGGGCCAGCCCCTGCGACTTCGGATCGACGCCGACCATCGCGCCCATCTCCAGATACTGCGCGTTGTGCTGTACTTTAATCATCAGGTCGGTACCGATATTGCCGGGGCCGATGATGGCGACTTTTACTTTATCCGTCATTTGCTTACTCTCTGTTGTGAGATGCCCGCGAGATGAAAACCGGCGCTGCCGAGCGTTTGCATCTCAACCGAAACGTAATCACCGGGGTGGACCCACTCCGCCGCCGTCGCCCCACCGGCCAGCACTATCCAGCCCGGCTGTAAGGGTTCACCGGCCTGTTCCGCCAGCCGCGCCGCCGCTACCAGCGAACGCAGCGGATGGCCGAGCAGCGCGGCGGTAGAGCCGGTATGGGCGACCTGGCCGTTAATGTTCAGCGTCAGGCCCAGATTGCTGAAATCGATATCCGGCCGGTTCCATGGGCCAATCACCAGTCCGCTGGACGAGGCGTTATCGGCAATCACCTCCGGCAGGGTGAAGCGGAAGTTCTGATAGCGGGAGTCGATGATCTCCAGCGCCGGGGCGATGGCTTCGACGGCCGCCAGCGCCTGCGGTCCGGTCACGATGCCGCTCAGCTCGCGTTTCAGAATAAAGGCGATTTCCGGCTCGCAGCGCGGATGCACGAAGCGGCTGGCCTCAACGCTGCCGCCTTCTTCAATCAGCATCGCGTCGGTCAGGCGGCCCCAGATCACGTCGGACAGCCCCATCTGGACCATTTTGGCGCGGCTGGTAAAGCCCATTTTCACCCCGATCCGCTGCTCACCGCGTGTCAGGCGGCGCTGGATCGACAGGCGCTGGATGGCGTAGGCCTGTTCCAGACTGAGCGTACCTTCACTGTCAAACTGCGGGGTTTCCACCGCATTACGCGCCGCGTCGTCGAGGCGGATCGCCAGTGCTTCACTGTTCATTGCTGCTTCTCCTCAGCGCTTTCCGCCTGAAATACCGCCCGGACCTGGCCCAGGCCGTTAATCCGCGCTTCAATCACATCCCCCGGCGCCACACTGACCATTGGCCCCAGCGCGCCGGAGAGGATCAGTTCACCCGCGCGCAGCGGCGTGCCCATTCGTACCATGGTGCGCGCTAGCCACAGCACCGCATTCAGCGGATGGCCCAGGCAGGCAGCACCCGCACCGGTAGAAACCGGTTCGCCACGGCGGGTCATCACCATGCCGCACAGGCGCGGATCGAAGTCGGACAGGCTGCGCGGCGTGGTGCCGAGCACGAACGCGCCGGATGAGGCGTTATCCGCCACGGTATCGGTAATGCGGATATTCCAGTCGGCAATGCGGCTGCCGACGATTTCCAGTGCGGGCAGGGCGTAGTCAATGGCGCGGATCGCATCTGCCAGGGTCGGCAGCGGCATGGCGAGATCGTCCCGCAGTACGAAAGCGATTTCGGCCTCCACCTTGGGCTGCGCCAGCGCGCTGACCGGAATCGGCTCGCTGTCGCCAAAGGCCATGGTATCCAGCAGCACGCCGAAATCGGGCTGATCCACCCCAAGCTGGCGCTGAACGGCCGTCGAGGTCAGACCGATCTTGCAGCCGACGCGGCGGGCACCGTTCGCCAGCTGACGGGTGATATTGCGCTGCTGAATGGCGTAGGCATTTTCAATGCTCATGGCGGGCCAGCTGTCGCGCAGCGGGGCGACGGGGCGGCCGTGCTGCGCCGCCTGCCAGAGCGTATCCGCCGCTTGCTGGATCTCTGACGGGGTCATACGCCGCCCTCTTTTTTCTTCGCGGCGATCTCATCCTTGGTTTCCCCGCCCACGCACCAGTGCTCCGCCGGAACGGAAGTGGCGTAAACGCGGATGCTTTCCAGCGGCGCGTCCAGCATTTCAGAAACGGTATGGGCAACGGCTTTTACGCAGGCTTTAACGCGTTCGCTGTCGCGGCCTTCGACCAGAGAAATATGAATTACGGGCATGATGGACTCCTGTTGAGAATAACGTCACACGCTTATGACGGCGTGTATCCTGTATTTGCAGAGTGAACGCCCGGAGCTATACCGTCCAATACCTATAGGGAGCGATTCGATACCGTAATGGCATCGGATAATGTGCAGGGAAATAGCGTTTTATGAGGTGACTCGCAGAAATTCCGCCGGGAATAAAATCACCGATAAGAATGTGTGACGTATTTAGCACTAAAAGGGTTCAGCGCGTTTCACCCGCAGAAATTCGGGTAGAGTCAGCAGGATTATGTGATACCGGCGGTGCCGAAATCCGGTCAAAACAATTCGAAAAAGGTATTGAGGGACGAGAATGGATGTGAAGCAGCTACGGTACTTTATTGCGCTGGCGGAAGAGCAGCATTTTGGACGGGCGGCCGAACGTTTGCACATCACCCAGCCGCCGCTGACGCGTAGCATTCAGGCGCTGGAGTCTTCCCTTGATACCACACTGTTTGTCCGCACCAGCAAAGGCGCGACGCTGACCACGGCGGGCCATCTGCTGTTGGAAAAAGCGCGGTCGATTCTGTCGCTGACCCAGGATGCGCGCGAACACGTGCGCCTGGCGGGGCAGGGGTTTATCGGCAGGCTGGACGTTGGGGTGTTCAGCTCGGGGATGTTTAATGTGATCCCGCATCTGCTGGGCGAGTTTCACCGCGAGCGGCCTGAAGTGAAGATCCGCATTCACTCGATGGGCAAGGCGCAGCAGCTGATCGCCCTGCGCGAGAAGCGCATCAGTATTGGTTTTAACCGGCTGGTGCCGCAGGAGCCGGATATCGCCGTTGAGTGGGTGCGGCACGAATCCTATATCGTGGCGCTGTATGACGATCATCCGCTGGTGGCGAAATCGGCTATCACGCTGGCGGATCTGGAGAATCTGCCTCTGATCCTCTATCCGAAAGCACCGGTCCACGGTCTGATGCAGGTGATTGCCGATGCATTTCATCATGAAGGGGTGCAGCTCAACGTGGAGCAGGAGGTGGATGACGTGATGATGGCGATTGCGCTGGTGGCCAGTCGTTTTGGCGTGTGTATTACTACCGAGTCCGCTGCCAATCTGAAATTACCCGGCGTGGTGTATCGGCCGCTGCATTCTTTGCAGTTGCAGGATATCGAGCTGAGCTGTCTTTATCGGAAAGAGGATGATTCGCCGATATTAAATTCATTTTTGCGTTTAATTCGCAGTCGACGGCGGGCGCTGTAGAAGGTGCTGTCCCCCATTGATATTTCGTCGATTTTTGCTTTTAAAGAAATTAGAGGTTGCTGTGAAATGGGGGGTTCAGCCTCTGCTGCTGCTTCAGGGCGGTCCTCGCGCCACGTTGCGGTGCCTTCGGTTCCGCCATTGCGCCGACCGGATCGGCCAGGATTGAACATCCCTGTTCAAGCCCGGCCTGACGCCAACATCCTTGTTGTCGTCTCCTGGCGCAATGGCTTCACCTCAGCGCTGCGGATGCCCTTACGCAGCAGCAGAGGCTGTCCCTCTTTTGGTAATTTCATCGCTTTTAGATTTGGATAAAAGCCACGTCTACCAACAATTTGGGATTCCACACGCAGTCAGTTCAAAGAGCAAGCAATCGGCCCACTGACCACATTTGAAAGCTCACCAGCTAGCGCTAACTCCCAAGTTTGCCACCAATCTGGATTCAGATTTTGAAGGAGAATCTCGTCGTTAAATCCTTTTATTTTTCAGGCAACACAAAAGTCAGAGAGCAGGCTGGCAGTGCCCCCGAGCGGGCAATCCGCAGCGCTGAACGGAGAGAGGAAGCCAGGATTCGGCCGCATGGACGCGGACGAAAGTCACAGTCGGGCCAGGACGGCCCGTCTGTGGCGGTCCGATCGGCTGACGAACAAAGTGAAGGGACCGCGAAGCGGCGCGAGGACCGCCCGACCGGGGGCACCGCCAGCCAGCGCTAACTCCCAAGTTTGGAACCAATCTGGATTCAGATTTCGAGGGAGTCACTCACCGTTAAATCCTTTTATTTTTCAGACAACACAAAAGTCAGAGAGCAGGCTGGCTGTGCCCCCGAGCGGGCAATCCACAGCGCTGAACGTAGAGAGGAAGCCAGGATTCGGCCGCATGGACGCGGACGAAAGTCACAGCCGGGCCAGGACGGCCCGTCTGTGGCGGTCCGATCGGCCGACGAACAAAGTGAAGGGACCGCGAAGCGGCGCGAGGACCGCCCGACCGGG